>JAHFAI010000027.1:22865-31088 GCA_023250635.1 Deltaproteobacteria bacterium
CAAACGACAGAGCACCAAGATAATCGGCGCGGCTACCCCAATTGCGGCGAAGCTCGGTAAGAGCGCCACCACCAAGGTGGGCAGGCCCATAGCAAGAATCGAGAGGGTCAAGGCTGCTTTACGACCAACTTTATCCCCCACAATACCAAAGGCCAAAGCCCCCAGGGGACGAATAATAAAGCCGGTAGAAAACGTCGCCCAGGTTGCGAGCAGCGCAAGCGTCGGGGAACTTGCCGGAAAAAACGTCTCTGCAATAGTGGCTGCAAATATACCATACAAACCGAAATCGTAGAGCTCAAGGGCATTCCCAAGGGAACTGATCAGGAGCACTCGTCGTCCTTGGTTCATCGCTCACCTGCTCGTTCCCTACACTGTCCCGCGATCAAGTGCTCGACCATGGCTAACCCCGCAGAAAATTGGGTGAGGCTTATATATTCGTTGCTCTGATGGGCCTGGGCAATGTTCCCCGGACCACAGACCACCGCCTGCATACCGCTTCGTTGAAACAAGCCTGCTTCAGTCATGTAAGGAACGCTGCCGATCTCCGGATGAGCAGCGAGCCTCAGCACCCGCTCCAGCAATTCCTCGTTACCTTCACGGGTCAGCCCCGCTGCGCACAAAAGTTCATCGAGCTGAGCTGGTGCAATAACCCTTTGCAATTCACCCAGCAACTCCTCAACATTTACTTCTCCCCGATAACGGAGTTCACAGGAGAACGTACACAGATCAGCGATGATATTGCCAGCCGTTCCTCCCTTAATAAGACCAATATTACCGCTCAGACCGGAATATCGACTGCTGGCCTCGGGAAGCCAGCGATAAAAAGACGCCACTGCTCCTGCCCCCGCACTTATGGCACTGCTACCGAGCTCCGGCAGACTGGAATGGGCAGCTTTGCCGTGCACACAAGCACGAGCACGAAGTATACCTTTGTGATCACCCATCGCTTGCAGCATGGTAGGTTCGCCGATAACTGCATGGCGAGGTGTCGGATAGTGGGGATCCAGAGTTTCGAGGAGACGAGGGACACCAAGACAGCCCACTTCTTCATCGTAACTCAGAGCAATATGGAGGGGACGCTTAAGCGCGGAGGCAGCGAGACTTTGTCCGGCATAGAGAACAGTAGCAATAAAACCCTTCATATCGCAGGTACCACGACCATAGAAGCGTTCATCGGCTTCGCGCAGGGTAAAGGGATCACTCTCCCAGCCACTGCTCATTGCGGGGACCACATCGCTGTGCCCAGAAAGCACCAGGCCACCGTCCACCCGAGGCCCCAGCGAAGCAAAGAGATTTTGTTTTTCCCCGCTTGCATCGCTGGTCATGACACACTGCCAACCACGGTCGGCAAGGAGATTGGCTGCAAAAGCGATCAGCTCAAGATTGGAACGATGCGAGGTGGTGTCAAAAGCAATAAGACGAGTCAGCAATGCACGAGGAGACAACAAAGTCACGTAAGAACCTCCATAATGACCAGCGCAAGGGCGATACCATTTCCTAACAAGGACACGCCCAAAAAGCCACCGTTGATTCGCCGGTGCCACTTCCTCGCGGCGAAATTTTTGGTGAATACTCGGAGAAATAACCGTGTCTCTGCCCATGGGGTTTTGCAGTGAGGTGCATCGTGACCAGCAAGTTCAATCGCCGTGATCTCTTGGTGAAAACCGCAGCACTGTCCAGCGGAGCGACTCTGATAAGCTTCCCCCGCATCGACACACTTTTTGGCGGAACCTTTGCCGACGCCGAGGAGGGTGACTACGAGGGCGAGCTCTCCAGCTTCCGAGACGATGCCGTGGCAAGCCCTGGCATCGGCATGGACAAAAGCCGCAGCAAAAAACCCGTGTATTTCGCCGAGGGAACAAACCCCTCCCTCGCCGCGTGTGCTGTTGCCGAGCTGCTCTTTTGGAGCGATATTATGATGGAACATGCGCAATTTCTGGCGCTGCTGTTGCCCGGAAACCGTCTAAGCCCCGAACGTCGCCATGCGCAAAAATTTCAAAAAGCCTTTGGCAAATTTTTTATAGCCCTGAGAGGACAGGTAATTAGAGATAATGAGGTGCACGAGCTTTGTACAAAAGCACAGGCATTGATCCTCAAACTGATTGACTTCACCGTCTCTCTTCGTCTGCGTCAAGAAAGCGGTGCGCTCCACAGTTTAGTGTGGCCAACTTTTTTTGCTCATATTACCCGCGAAGCCCAGCACCTGCTTGCCCTGCTTACTGCTTTGAGCAAGGGTAAGAGGACGCTTTCTCACGCCGAGGTCTCGGCATTTTGGACGGAGATAATGAGCGAGCATCTGGATTTTATCGCCCATCTCCTTGATCCGAGTGAAAAACCCTTAATTGCCGTGGCAGGAGAGCAGGCGAAACACTTCCAAACCATTCGCCTCAACCTCCATCAAATCTCCCTCCATGAACTCAGCAGCTTGGCTGAAGAAGCGATCAACTTCAAAGAAGCTGCTGAACAGGGGATTGACGCGGGAAAGATAAAAAGCATAATTGATCCAGCACTTGCAGATCATGTGCTGCGGGAGGCTTTGAAGTTTGCCGACGATCTGAAACGATGAACGTGGCCATGAAAGGTTGTATTTTTGTCTCAAACTATCGCCATAATCGGCGGTGGCGCAGCTGGTTTTTTTGCTGCCATCACCGCGGCTCGACGTAATCCCGACAATACCTATTATTTGTTCGAAGCGGGTCAGCGTCCTCTCACTAAGGTACTCATTTCAGGCGGTGGACGCTGCAATGTTACCCACGCCTGTTTTGATATAAAAAAACTCGTTCTCAACTATCCCCGTGGTGCTAAAGAACTGATCGGCCCCTTTCACCGCTTTGGCCCCCAAGAAATTTGCCAGTGGTTTGCCGACGAGGGGGTGGAGCTGGTTGCCGAAGCTGATGGACGAATGTTCCCCCGCAGCAATAAGAGTCAGACCATTGCCGGGACCCTGCTCCATGCTGCCGAAAAAGCGGGGGTGCAGTTATTTAAGGGCTGCAAGGTAAGGGAGATCCTCAAAGAGGGTTCGGAATTTGTGCTGCACTTTGCGCAGCGCGAGCCTCTGCGGGTGCACAAGCTGGTGCTTACCACCGGCAGCGCCCCCCAAGGATTTGCCTTTGCCGAGGCTTTGGGCCACCGTATAGTCCCGCCACAGCCCTCACTGTTTACCTTTACGATTAGCGATGCTTTTCTCACTGATCTGCCCGGGCAAAGTGTTCCACGGGTTGCCGCAGAACTCAGCTTTGCTCCCGAGTTGAAGCTCCCCCGCTACAGCCAGCAAGGGGCGCTACTGATCACCCACTGGGGGCTCAGTGGCCCCGCAATTTTGCGCCTTTCGGCCTTTGCTGCTCGCAGTTTGGCCACAAGCAACTATCAAGGGCGATTACTGATCAACTGGCTGCCCGGGTATACACCACAAAGTTGTCGGGAATTTCTCGAACAATTTCGCCAGAACAACCCCCAAAAATCCCTAGCCCACCCCCCACTCGAGGTCTTCTCGAAGCGCCTATGGCAGCAGTTTATCAGCCTGTATACCGAACTGCTACCGGCAGAAACCCTGTGGCGAACGCTGGCGAGGAAAACACTGCAACTCTTGGCTGAGAAACTAACCGCGCACGAATTTTCGGTGGAGGAAAAAGGGGTTTTTAAAGAAGAATTTGTTACCGCAGGTGGCGTCGAACGCCGAGAAATTAATTTTGCGACGATGGAGAGTAAAATCACTCCGGGGCTCTATTTTGCTGGCGAAATCATCGATATTGATGGGGTTACCGGTGGTTTTAATTTCCAAAATGCCTGGACCACCGCGTGGCTAGCAGGTGAGCATATCGGTGTTAAAACAGCAATTTTGGCCAGCAGCTAGACGAGTTTTTTGCCTCAGCCTCCTTGTCTCCTGAGCTTTGTCCCTTCTGCGGCGTCTACTGCGGCTTTTAGTTTGCCGTCCCTATCGTGCCCCAGTAGGCTTCGCGCTTCGCCAAGGCCTTGGCCGTGGCGAAGCAAAAAGATGAAAAGCTTGATGCCTGCCTGGGGGACTCGTTCTCCATTTTCACTATCGCTTACTAGTCCTGCGGCAAGGGCAACAAACTCGTGATGCTTAAGTCCCAAGTCGAATATCGCGCTTACCAGGCCAATATATGTTCTGGTTGCGCTGGTGGCTATACCATCGAAAAGTTCCGTCTGGATTTTGTCAAAAACCTGCTCCACGCCTACGTGGTGACGGAGTAGAGCTTTAATAAGCAGAATATTTGCTTCATCTCGAGGAGCAATCGTCGAGCGTAAGGGGGCTAAGAGAGTCGTTATAGTCGCGGCTTGAATCCCTAGTGTTCTCGGCGCTAGGGAGTTGAGATAGGCAGCGATCTGACTCATTGCCGAAGTGTGGTACTCCATTGCGGTGATAAGTTCGTCTAAGTGGTGTTGGCCTTGCTCATGGTGGAGTAAAACATCTAAGAGACGTAAAAATTTTTTTTCGCCTTGACCAGAAAAAGCATGAAAATTCTTTATTATGCTGAGGGATTCGAGAAAAGCAACGTTTTTGCCGAGCAAGGCGATGAGCAATTCACCTGTTCCATCACTGGCCCGGTACTCTGATAAGGCAATTTTCACTACGAGAGGATAATTGTTCTGGTGTATATGCCCACCGTGTATTAAGGAAACCATCTCTTGATTTAAAATTTTTGCGAGCTCTCTGTTGCTCTCTAAGCGTTTTATAATTATCTCATGTTGCTTGTCGCTAAAAGGATATTCTTGCAGAAGCAGTACATAGAGAGCCGCGCCTTTTTGGCGCGGCTCGGGGATTGTTCTGAGCAAGGGGCTGTTCGCTGAGCTGAAGAGTAAATCAACTACTTTATCTCCTTGGCCACCGCGGAGTAACCTATGTCCAAGTTCAAGATATGATGATAGCTCACTTGCATCATTGACCATTTTCCGGAGAAGGTAGCTTGTTTCCTCAGAACTTAGCGGAGCGGCTTTAGTAAGAAGCTGCTGTTGTACGGAGGCAATTAAGGGAGCCATAGCTTGGCGAAGTTTTGAGGACGCAAGGCTATCTGGGGCCTCAATTTCATTAACATAGTCAAGCAAAAGCTCTCTGCCGGGAGCGTTTTTAGCGAGAAAGGCTAAAAAGTAAACGCCATCCTCTACACTCATGCGCTCTAAGAACAATTCTGCTTGGACATACTCAAGAAAGGATCTACTAGCATCTTTATTTGCACATAATTTATCGGCTAAACGATCAAGACTATCCCGAGGGAAATTCCTTTTAAGGCCATTAGTCATCATACTAAAAACCTGAGAGGTCCAGCTGGGATCACCAGGACTTTGCTCAAGAGGTTGCAGATAAAATGGCAGGACTCTAGTAAAAATTTCAGCAGCCTCCTGATCGCTAATTTCTGGTTTGTCTAAGAGATAGGTAGCTGCTGCGCTTTGATTGACGCCCTGAGCAAGAAGGACTCTTACTAGTTGGCTATAAGCGGTTATGACTCGCGGGTGTACCCACATACTACTGCTATCAGTTAGCTCGAGCGCCATTGCTTGCAACGAGAAATTTCGCCAACCATGGGCAGTGATATTTCTGGCATAGCTCAAATAAAGCTCGCGCATTAGCTTGATCCACTGCTCTTCAATGTTTGGAGAAAAGATACGTTCTTTGACGATCATTGATGCGAGTTCGAGGCCCTTGTCTTGCCGCAGGAGACTTGTCTGGATTTCTAACCATTGTCCCATATTTTTCTTCATCCCTGCTCGAGCAAGATCTATTATAAGAGGGGTTAAATTAGCGGGGATTTGATTCATTACAATAGATAGATAGTTATCAGCGAGTAAGCTCATGCTTCTTAGCCAGTACTCCTTATATTGAGGATTTTTATTAAGAAAAGGTGCGGCTGTCATGGCTAATAAAAATTTTGAGGCAGCTATATTTTCACCATTTTTACCAGAACCACAAAAGTAATGGATGAAACTTTCTACATTAATGAGTAAAGATAAAAAAAGTTTTTTGTTATCAAAAGACATAGTCTCTGACTGCAAAGACAATGCTGTAAAATCAAAGTCAATGCTATAAACGAGATTGCCGATAATGGGGATGCGAATGCGTTGAAGAAGGTCGTTAAAAAAAACTATATTTCTGAAGGACAGATCAACTTGTGGTTTGTTAATAAGATGTTCGTAAATTTTCGCAAGATAACTTTTAAACTGAAGGGTTATTTCCGCTGAAAACTGCTTTTCTCCTAACAAACGAAAAAGAATTTTAAAGTCCATTTCCGTTAGAAACTCTGCTGGTCTTTGTTTGACATAAGCGAAAGCTAGGTTGTAATCCCCCTCGGGATTGCTCGAATAAAGGTGAGCTGTTTCAATCATAAAAAACAGGACTGGAGCAAATCGAGTATTAATTTGCTCGCCAGATTTGCTTTCTTTGGCGATCTCTTGCAAGAGCCTTTCGTAGCCGTATTTTTTTTGTTTTACCAATATTGCACTCATAAGACCCAGAGCTTTTTTTTGCTGCTCATCGAAAATTAGGTCGGCACTTAAGACGAGAAAAGCACAGTCAAAGGCTTCGTCAAGTTTCTGATCGGCGGCAACCTGCTGAGCGTAAAGTTCTAGAACTTTAAGGATTAATTCACTTTCATGCCCAGTAGTATAAAAGGTGCGCGAGGCAATTTTTAAAAGATCGGGATTACGCTTAATAAGCAAAGAAAATACTTTTGCTCCCATAAGTACTAGCGCATTTGTTGGCAGAAAAAGGCCTTGGTAATTAGGATTTTGAACTTTTTGCAGAACATCGAAGTTGGGATTTATAGCGAGGATACGCAATACACCCGCAACATCATCATTAACCAAAAAAGTGCCATACATGGATTCTGGAGAGCGGCTTTGATAGGTCTTGCCTTGGCTTTGTTGTTGGTGGCGAAGCACTTTTTGTAGGGGCGGCAAAGCTTCGTCCCCGGGGGAGGCCTCAGGGTTCTCAAGGGTGTCGGGAGCAAGACTATAGCGATTTTGTATCCACTGGCTTACATCCTCACGCACTAAGTGGCGAAGCTCAGTAAAATACGCAGCGGCGCAGGGGGTTTTGAAATAGCGTTTGATTTGCACCCGAGAGTTGTCTCCCATTAGACGAGGCTTAACAAATATTCGCGCCTGTAGGTGATTCAGGCCGTTGCTGGATAAAGCGGTTGATTCCAGAATTTTGTCTGCATCCCCGGGAGAACTACGTAGCCGGGTGAGGAATTTAAGTGGGGAAAATTCCTTAATTTGTGCCTCATACGAGGGGAATAAACCGTGGCCACCACTACCCGATAAATAAACCAAATCATCAACTGCGTGGGGACTAATAAAGATCTGCAGCAGCTGATTTTCATCGTGTTCAATAGGCAGAGTACTCCCCTCATGCTCCTCGGCAGAAAGGCGAGACGCAGCAAAATATTTGCCAAAAAGTGCGAAGTACTTGCGGGTATCGTTGCCGCCAAATTGTGCGAGTATATGGGCTAATAAGCCTTGGTAGTCTGGTGGTTTAACGGTCTTGTTTTGATGGAGCAAATGAAAGGTTGAGGAAGTGTCGGTTTCAGGATTACCAAAAAGGAATACATTTGTCGAGAGCCCTCGTTCCTGGAATTTTCCCGCGTAATTGTTGATACCCGTAAACTCGTTTATTTTCTGTAGGGTTAATTCATCGCCAACAAAGTCTTCTACGGTTTCTAGTCCTTTAAAAAAGGTGTCAAAGGCGCGTAGGGTGCTGATGGTTCCAGGGGAATTTTTCTTCATTCCCAGTAGAGCTCTGAATTCGCTGGCTATATCGTAAATAAAGGCCATTTTCCCCGGCAGCGCATGGTAAAAAACCAGCCAGTCATGCATGCGCCGCTCTTCTGCCATTGCCCTGAGCAAAACGCAGCGATAGCTGTTGGGTGCTCCTTGAGCACAGCTGTGGGGAAAGGGGGCAAATTCTTCAGCATAATCTCGGGAGAGGGGACTCTTGGTTTTAAGAAAGCGATAGATGTTTGCTCGATCATCCTTGGCTACAAAATCTTCGCCAAGATTGAATTGGAGAAAAGCTTCGCTAGCGGTTAAGACAGGAAGGGCGGTTGAATCGGCGGCTGCTGCCTGAGGGAGAGAAGAAGCAGGTGTTTTGCTTGCTTTGTTTCGTGGCTGTTCCTGAATCTCCGTCATCAGGTCCTTATGACGGGTCATCGTATAATATAGGTACTCCAGTTCTTGGGCATCAGGATCGGCAACGGGGGGAGCAGG
>JAHFAI010000102.1 GCA_023250635.1 Deltaproteobacteria bacterium
TTTTATTATAAACGCCTGTACCCCAGCAAAGTCGAGGAATACCCTCTGCTCTCCTTTCTCGCCCCAGGCGGAAAAACCAGCCCCTGCTTAAGCGCCGGCACCTGTTAGAGGAGGTTTTCAGCTGCTTTCCTTAATTTTACGAATAATTTGCCGATAAAATCCCTACTATCCTACGAGCTTAGTCGCTAGTATGGTAAGAGTGAGAACTACGGGTGGTTTTCCTCTAATCTCGAAGTGTTAGTGCTATGCATTATCGGCCCAAGAGAATCTTCTTTGCCTTCCTCGCCGTTGCCCTTGCTGGGGTGCTCAGCTCGGTAGCCATAGTGAATCCCTTTACCCAGGGCTTTTTGCATAAACTAGCGAATGAACGCCTGGCCCCCCTGGCTCTCAAGCTCCATTTTGATCGTTTTGAGCTTTCCTGGCTCCCCTTGGCGGTCAGTTTTTACGGTATAGCCCTCGACGGTGAGGGTCAGGGAGAAAACCCTAGAAACACGGTAGTAGTAGGTAAAGCTCGTCTTGAGGTCTCCTGGTGGTCCCTGCTAATTGGTCGTCCTCTCTTTTCAGACTTACAGCTTGAGAGTACTTCCCTCCATCTCGGTGACCTTAATTTTTTCCTCCAGCAATTGGACAACTATTTTCCGGAGACCCCTTCCTTACCTGCTGAGGCAAGTTCCCGCAGTTTTACCCGCGTTATTCGCCAGCTTCCCCTCAAAAATATCACCTTCAAAAACATGCTGGCCTATATTGCCTATAAGCACCAATCCGCGGAAAAAGACCCCGCCACGGTCTATGAGTTTTCTTTCGCCCCCTCCCAAGGAAGGCTCTCCAAGCTCGGTGAACGAGAGGACCTGTACTTGTCCTTTGATTTCAAGCAAATTGCCTTGCGCCAAAACCATCGCTTGCATTTTGATCCGGCGAATATCCAGGCAACCCTGCGGGTTGATGAGCGACAAATCGCCAGCAGTGTGTTGCGCATTCAATCACCGCAGCTCGATCTTCGCGGTGAAGTAAAGCTGCTGGCTCTCAGCAAGAATCAGCAGGAGTCGTTTTTTGTGGAGAACTCCTGGAAAGGTTGGGCGGAGTTTTGGCCACTCAAAGACCTGCTCGGACTCAAAAAAACCCAGGGGCGTTTTGAGGGAGCCTTTAGTATCGATGCCGATATTGGACATAGCGAAGAACGCCCAGTGGAATTTTTTGCCACAGCTAAAGGCTCCCTCACCGAGGGTTATTTTGACGGTTTTCACCTCTTCGATAGCGATTTTTCCCTGAGCATAGATCGAGACAAGGTCAGCCTCGACGAGGTCAAGGTGCGTGAGCAAGGGCGGCAGCTGATTGCGGCGAGCGGAACGGTTGGCTTGCATCCGCCTATTCCTCTCGCTTTTGCGGTGAGTAAGGTTGATATGCATCTCGGCAGCTTATTGCAGGCCCTCGACGTCCCTTTTGAGGTGGTTGATTTGGCGATTGCCAGTGATAAAACCAGCCTCAAGGGGCAGGCGGAGAATTTTTTCCTCGATATTGCTGCCGATGCAACTATCAACGAAATTCAAGTTAAGGATTTTGACCGCCTCAATCAGGGACTCAGCCTGCTTACTAACTGCGCCGCAAAAGTGCGGGTAAAGGTAAGCAAGGACCAAACCACCATTCTGCCGAGTTCCCTCGCCTGCAAAGGACCCCGTGCGAAACCTGAGCATAACCAGCTGCGTGTAGGTGGCGATATTTTTCACGATCCCGGCAAGGGAGTAAATTTAACCATCGCTGCCCAGCGTCTCGATCTCTCGCTGGCGGAGTCAGTGACTCCTTTTAAGCCCGCAGGTTTTGCTGATATCAATGCAGTCATTGCCGTGGCAAACGGAGCCCTGAAGACCACTGTTTCTGCCCGCGGGGGAAGCGAGGTCTTTTTCAATCAAGCTCATCTCGAGGATTTTGCTGCCGAGGTGCTGATCAACGAGGATGAATTGAGCTGGCATAATGCTCAGTTTCGCTGGAAGAATCCCGATGCCTCTCCGGGGGAGCTGCATGCATCCCAGGGGCGATTACGCTTTGCTGATCTCCGCTGCGAAACCTCGGCAAGCATCAAAAATCTGAGCCAGCAGGTGCTAAACCAAGCCCTCGTAGGTCTCTCCTCGGTGCCGCCGGTAAGCGCGGCGATTGATTCACTCGAGCTTGATTTTGCTGGCAACATACTCTTTCCCTCCACCTATCGTTGGCACGCTCGCACGAATATTCGTGACCTAATTGCCGCAAATGAAAAAATTGCTGATTCACTGCGTTTTGATTTTTCCCGTTCTCAAACAGGCGCGCGCCTCGAAGGGGGGGAGTACCTGCAGGCTAATTTGGCTGCGAATCTCTCCGCCGAGGTGTTTGCCGGCAAGGATTCGCCGACCCATCTCATGCCGTGGAGTGCCTTTAGCACTCATCCCTGGTGGGAAGTTTTTGGCTTCAGCCATAGGGATCAACTTAAGCTGTTATTAGCAAGCAGCTCCGTGCCTGCAGCGGCCACAGAGCTGAATAGATCACCGACGAACCTTGGTGATTTTCCCTGGATCGGCGCCCAACTCAGTAAGGCTGGCCTAGCGGGTGATCTTGTGATGAATCTAGAGCTGAGCGGACCAGTGGCAGCTCCCCTCGGGACGCTCAGCGGCTCCCTAGAAAAAGCCAGTTTTATCGGGGCCCCCCTTATGCCCCTGCATTGTAAAGGCAGTGTTGACCAAGGGCGAGCAAAGCTTGATTTTGAACAAGCCGGAGGAGAACTGTTGGCTACCGTTGGGGTGGATATTAGTCAGCCCAAGCTCCCCTATTCATGGGCCATACAATTTCAGCAATTTGATATCCGTGCCCTTGCTCCCCAAGCGCTGTATACCAACCCGCTCAACTATGCCTATCTATCGGGGCAATGGAATATGAAGGGGATGTTACGCGATTGGTGGCACTCAACGGGTGAACTACGTATTAGCGAGGTCCAGCTTCATTACCGAGCTGCTGAAGGGCTTGTGGGTAATACGCCCTTAAGTAATAACCTACATCTGAGCACTATGAAAGAAGCGCGGGTGCAGATTAGTCCCCAAGCGTGGCAGATGCATCCCGACTTTCCCCTCGTTCTTGGTGGGGATGCTGGGCGGATAAGTCTTGATCTCGGCACCTCTGTGTTCCCCCAGCATCTTGATTTACAGCTTAAGGCAGCCATGGATCTTAATCAGGTGCGTGACTTAATCCCGGGAATAGAAACCGCCAGTGGTACCCTGGGACTGACTGCAGAGGTGCACGGTAATCTGGATACACCTCAGCTGCGCGCGCATTTTTTCAATGCCCATGAAGCTGTCGGCAGCAAAGGAGAAAGTATCGGCAATGCCAGTGCCGAGGTGATGAGTCTTGGTTTTGTTAATCTCAAACCCGCCTTTCGCGATATCGAGCTTGATATTGCTCTTGATCAAGAAATGGTGACGATCAATCAGCTGAAGGCTAGTAAAGGAGCAGGAAAAATCTCTGCCACGGGTAAGCTCAACCTCTCCGCCAGGGGAGCTGAGGCCGGCGCAACCGAGGGTATTACCCTCAGCATGCAACGCGGTAAATTTACCTATGGCTTACCGTTTTTAGGTGAAATTAATACGCTGCTTTCCGGCACTATGCGGCTTAGCAAAGAACAGGGGCCCTTGCTGCTGAGTGGTACAGTACGTATTGATCAGCTTTCGGCAAAACAAAAAGTTGATTTAAACGATGAATTTCTTGCTAGCCTCATTCGTGAAGAACGGGTGGCGAGCGAATCACGGCAGCTGGGACGCGGTCAGGCTTTCAAATATCAGCTAGCGGTAAGCGCCGATAAAACCATACAGATCAAAAACAATAATGCTGACGTGGTTTTTTCTGCAGATCTGAATGTGCTAGGAGATAATAATAAAACCAATATACTTGGTTCTCTCAAGGCAGAAGAAGGGGGTAAAATACACTATAAGCAAAAATTCCTGCTCAAACGAGGGGATATTTTCTTTAATGATCCACTCAAGATAAACCCAATTTTTGAGTTAGAGGCCGAGACCAGCGTCGATAGTCGTCAAGTTACGGTCATGATTACCGGCGATAGTACCGCGCCGGCGGTGGAGCTGCTGGTTAACCCAGCCCAGCACGATGAAAATGGACGGATGATCACCCAGCAAGAAGCCTTAATTATGCTCTCCACCGGCAGCTTACCCAAGGCGAGCGATGAAACCTTGTCCGGAGTTGGTACCGCTGCTGTGCTCAATGTGGTGGGTCAAAGTCAGTGGAGTCGTTTCTCCCATATTTTCGATCAAAATTTTGTGCAAATTTACCCGGAGATCGCCAGCGATGAAACCACCGGCCTGCCTACTCCGCAATTGGTTGCACCAATTAAGCTGATTGATTCCCTTGATCTGGTCCTCACCCAAAGTCTTAAAACGAGTAAAGCTGCCTTTGAAGTTCCTATTCATGATACTATCACCCTATCGGGAAGTCGAACCGCGCGTACGGTGGAATCCACCGATCCGTTAGCGGCAAAAGACAATAGTGTCATTTTCGATTTACGCTTTAAAATTCCATTTAAGTAAGGGCAAGCCCTTGTTCAAGTTTTTTCTCTGGTGTGCAGTCGTAGCTGCTGGCACCACCAGCATGGCCGCCTCCTGGCGGCTTTCGCCCCAGTTGGGTGGACAAATTGACGAAAGCACGGTGCGCAAGCAGGTGCCCGAAATTCGCCGCCCCGCAGACCTGAGTGCGATACTCAGTGGCCTTTCCTCCCTACGTGAATTTTCTCATCTGGAAGGGTATCATGAGGGAGAGGGCTGGCTTATTGAGGGTGAATTAGCGATTCAAATCGCTGAACTGTCCTTTCGTTTTACCGTAGCTGAGCTCTTTGAGTTAACCCAGACCAGCAAACAAAAATATCTGGGAGAAATCCACAGCCCCAGTACCATCAACAAGCTCAGCGCAGAGTTATCCCAGAATCTGCGCTTACTCGGTTATTTGCAAAATACAGTAAGCATTAGCGTCAATCGTCGTGCCGGTCAAGCTGAGTATCTCGTCGACATCACTGAAGGCGAGCCCTGTACGCTTGCCGCAATAAAAAGCTCATTTACCCTGCCTCCTGAGCTTTCTCTGGGGGTACGGGTTGGGGATATTTGCCGCAGTGATTTAATTCGTCGGGCCCTCGAAGATTTTAGTGAGGCTCTCACGAAAGAGGGCTATCTCGAGGCAACGATCAGCAAAAAAGACTTGGAATATTCGAGGGACAAACGTCAAGCCACCCTGGTCCTTGTGGGTTCCCTTGGCACTAAGACCTCGTACCAGGTAAATAATCCCGAAAGAAGCTATCTCGAAAGATTTTTGGGGATCAATCCGCCGCCCGAGGGGATCGACTATAGCCAAGTTGATCAGGGAGAATTTGAAAGAATTTTAAGGCAACGCTACCATGGCATTGGTTACTTTGATTTTGGGATTCGCCAGCGTTCACTCAGCGAAAGTCCCGAGGGTAATCGGCTTTTTCGCTATGATATAGCTCCTGGGCAACAGTTTTATTTGGGGGCGGTGCAGTTTACGGGTGATACTTTTTTTGCTGAAAAGCTTTTATTAAAAACTATGGAACTTAAGAACCTAGTGGGTGATTTTTATCCGCCCAGCAATGAGAGCATCGAAATCGCGGTTACCAAACTCAAAAAACTATACCAAGATCAGGGTTTTTGGGAGGTAATGATCAGCACTTCCCTCACCAAGATGCGTGATCAGGCAGGATTAATGGTACTGCAAGTCAAGATAAATGCTCATCACCAACGGATATTTCGCCGTTTAGTGCTACGTAATGCGGCTGGGGAAAAGCTCGTTGCTCATGAAAAAATTGCCGAACTGGGTAATTTCCTTAGCGATCATCCCTTAAAGAAGGCGGACATCTTTGCTTTTGAAGATGCCGTTCGTAGTTATTATGGGCAGCAGGGCTTTAGTTCTGTAAAAATCGATATTCATCTCAATTCTAGGGTCGATAAAAACTCTGATCTGGTGGAAATTACCGCTACCCTCAGCGAGGGGATTCGTGAACACATTGGCAAAATTAAGGTGCTTGGTTTAGAAAAAACCCAAACAAAGGTCGTGGTACGCGAGCTGCATTTTGCCAGTGGTGATTGGTATGATACGAGCAAAATTAATCAGAGTCGTACAGCACTTTTGCGTCTGGGAATCTTTGCAGAAGTGCGGATAATTCCTCTGCGCCAGCCCCGTAACGATGCCTCGACTCGGGAAGTAGATATTATCGTCGAAGTAAAAGAAGGTAATGCCGGATCGGTGGTCTTCGGCCCTGGATTTAGTCTGAATCGAGGTATGTCCTATATGGGACAGGTGAGCTATAATAATCTTTTTGGTAGCGGCAGACGCTTTAGTCTGCGAACGAGTATCAGTGAAGAACGCGGACAAAACTCCATTGCTGATCCTGGCGCCCACAAAGCCGCAACGATTATTGGTCGTAAAATAAATCTTGGTCTGGTTGAGCCCTGGGTTTTTGGCTTCGCGGCTGATGGGACCATCAATTACACCTATCAGGCAACCGCTGATCAACTGCGCTTATTCAATGATATTTTTGATTTGTCGATTAGTGTTGTACCGCCTTATTTTGCGGGTAAAAATACGCTTACGCCCTTCTTAAATTTACAAATTAATCGCACCGAAGGTACTTCCCAACAAGAAGACAGTTTGATTGCTACCGGCAGCTCGCGGATTTTTCGTTCGGGACTGCGGCTAAAAACCGATCGTCGCAACGATGTTTCATGGCCAACAGAAGGATACTTGAGCAAGTTAACCTTAGCCTGGGCTAATTATTTATTTGCTTCTGATTTTCGTTTTTTTCAGTGGTCTTTTACCTATAACCGCTACTTGGGATTAAGCGATAATGTGGTGTGGGTTACGAGTCTTTCTTTAGCTGCGTTTGAGAATATTGCCAGTACTGCTGACTACGCCATTCTCCCCGCTTCAGAGCGACTCTTGGCTGGTGGTCCAGACTATGTACGCGGTTTTTCCCGTCAGTTGGGGCCTTACGTCAAAGTTGGAGATGCGCCTGAGCCACCCATTGGTGGTAGTAGGCGGATGGTGTTGAAGAGCGATTTACGCTATAAAGTAAGCGAGAGTTTTGGGACGTCGCTGTTTGTTGATGGAGGCAATAGTTTTTTTTCTGGCGATGAGATTCAGAATTTTCAGGACTATTATGCTCGTCGCTCGTCAGCAGAGGTTCCTTATTCGATTGAAGATAATTTAAGTTATTACTTTCAAGATCTCCTCGCTCATCCTGATTATTTGTATACAAAGAATTACTTCTCTTATGGAGCTTCGTTGAGCTACATTACTCCTCTTGGCCCACTGGTAGCCAGCGCTGCCTGGCCCTGGCGCGAACCAAAAAGCGAGAGCTGTCGTGCTCATGAGGAGAACTGCTTCTCTCGCGCCACTCGCAATAAAGCCTGGCCCCAGTGGTATCTCACTATCGGCAGTGAGTTTTAATACTACTCAGGTCTTGGTGCATCTTCGCTGCTTTCTTCGTTGCTGCGCCTGCTCACAGCCAGACGGCTGCTCCGCTGCTCGCTCCTCGAAAGCAGCAAAACTGCACCAAGCCTTGAGTAGTTGGCAAAGTGCTGATTACCTTAAGCGCTTAATCTCAGTCCTGACGATTTCCCAAAATAGTAATAATATTTGTTTGAGCCTGACTGAGATCGAATTTGGCTTGGCGTATTTCTACTTCCTGGTTACTCAGTTGCCAAAGCGCAAAGGCTTCGTCACTCATTCCGGTACCAGTGTTTGTCAAATGCAACGTCGCACCCAACGCAGTAGCAACAACGCCAGCAATTGCCGCCGTTCCTCCACCGGCTTCGACTATGTATGCTTTATTTCTCATTTTATGAAGATTTTCTTCTATCTCTTGCCTTTTTTTCGGAGTTGAAAGTTCATTTTCTTTGAGCTGCGATGTGCCGTCCGTAATAGCCTTAGCTAAGGCAGCTAATTTTTTTTCATCTAGCGTTCGCTTGTCTTTCTCTGCTACTACAGCTTCTCCTTTCTTGCTTATTTCCATCTGTTTTTCTCTTAAAGTCTCTTCGAGAGCAATTAAGTCTTCTTTTAGTTTACCGTAATCAGCCACAGCTTTTTCATATTTTTCCGGTACTTCTGACTCTTTAAATGCCAGTTTCTGTATATACTGGAGAGTGGCGAGTTCTTAGCTTCTAACCAAGCTACAGCACTTTTTATATTTCCTAAAGCTACCACAAGGGCATAATTCATTTCTCCCCGTTTTTTGATCAGCTACAACAGGCACG
>JAHFAI010000028.1 GCA_023250635.1 Deltaproteobacteria bacterium
TTGCCACAGCTTGTTCGATTATTGCGTCACCGTTCTCGGGTTTAGCGAGGCAGAAAGCTACCTGCGTTGCCAGGTGGCAGGAATCTGCTCTCGTTTTCCCGCAGTGCTTGCCGATCTTGGGGCAGGAAAAATCAGCCTCTGCGTCGCGGGTAAGCTTGCTCCTCGTCTCAGCGAAAAAAACCAACACCGTCTCTTGCCAGCTTGCCACGGTAAAACAAAACAGGAGGCCGAGATCATTATCGCCAAAGAAAACCCCGCTTCCCTGGGAAAATCTCCCGCTAACAAAACGGTGATCCTTCCCTTAAACGAGGATTTTTTTGCAGTGCGTCTGCCCATGCATAAAAATCTGCTCGCCAAACTGCAGCGTTGTGCTGAATTATTGGGCGTGGCCTCTATGCAAGCCCAGTTGCCTGAGCTTCTAAAAAATATGTTTCTTCACTGCACAAAAAAAGAAGCAGAACAATTCCTGCAGCTACCCGCCGAGAAGTACAAAAACGCGCTGATTTTCACTGTGAATACCGTAGCAGTCAGAACAGGCGTTGTACCCAGAAGACCTTTCTTCATATTATTAGTTTGCATTCTATTTCGCTATTTCGGGAGATCCTTCGCCGATGCGGCTCACGACACGCTGCTGGCTGCATTGCCAGAATGGTGGAGGCGGCGGAGATCGAACAACCCTGTTAACATGCTGTATTTGCTGTCTTTAATTATTGCCATAAATAATTATCACTGGACTCCCTTTCTTAATTAAATTAGTGTGTATAGTGTGTATAGTGTGTATAGCTGATAAGCCCATAAAATCTGGTGGGTATCGTGAGTCTCTCAAGCCGCGAAATTATAAGAAAACTGGAGCAGGCAGGCTGGTTGCTTCATAGCACCAAAGGCTCCCACCACCATTTTAAGCACCCCGCCCGCCCCGGGCGAGTAACGGTGCCTCATCCTAAGCGAGAGTTGCCTCGAGGCACGGTCGCTAGTATTTTTCGCCAAGCTGGCATTAAAGCGGAGAAGGAAAGGTAAGCTATGAAATTTGCCCTCGCAATCCATAAGGATCCTGATAGTGACTACGGAGTTACGGTACTTGATCTGCCCGGCTGTTATTCTGCAGGAGAGACAATCGACGAAGCAATCGATCAAGCTCGTGAGGCTATAGAGTGCCACGTTGAAGCTATGTTGCAAGAAGGTGAGTCGATACCATCTGCTCACTCTATCGAACAACATCGGGCTAATCCCGATTATGCTCACGGGATTTTTGCCTTTGTCGATGTGGATATTAATAAACTGGCTGGTGCGTCCGAGCGGATCAATATCACCATGCCTAAGCTTATTTTACGGCGCATCGATGCCTATGCCAAAAAAGCCTCGTTGGCCCGGTCAACCTTTATTGCAAACGCAGCTCTGGAATATATTAAAAACCACGAAAGAAAGTAACTGGCGCATTTCGGCATTTCGGGGACACACACGAATGGCGCTTCTTCCAACTAGTCGCTGGCGCGAAATAGCATATTTCGTGCCGCGACGTGTCCTGAGGAGCAAAGCGACGAAGGATCTGTCACGTGATATCCGGATGTTATGTGAAAGATCCTTCCTCACTGCGTTCGTCAGGACACGGCGCTGGCGCTTTCGCGCCAGCGCCTAACTACAGCTCCGGCCATATGGTGTCAACTGTAATAGGCCTTGAGGCGCAGAGGCTCATGAAGAAAATGAGTCTCCCTCTTTTTGCTCTGGATATGGCCACGATCCATGGCAATGCTCGATTACCCATTTGCCGTTTTCATGGGCAAAAACAAATGTGCCCCGCAGAACTGGTAATTTATGGGCTTCCCCGGCTATAGTGATAATTGGTTCGATCTCTACTGCTGCCCACGAAAACTTATCGTGAATTACTTTGTAGCTGTTGAGTAATACAAGATCAGCGGCTTCGCTCTGGGCAAAATCCCTTTGCACTCTTTCTATATAGTTGCTTATACCCACGTAGCGTTCATCGCCACCTGTCCCCCACGAAACATGCGTTTCTGAGGTTGAAAGCAGAGAACGGAATTTCGCAAGATCCCTATTTTTATAGGAATAAATCCACGAATCAATAAGGGCGTCGATCTGTTTTGATTTGTTAACTTGCGCTAAAATCATAAGGTATCTCCGAGTTAAAAATGAATTAAATAGGTGATACGCACCTGTGTACCGGGTTTCCCTCAGCGCCAAGACCGGGAAAAATACGGACAAAATAAATATTTTTACAATTAAATTTCAAATTGTTAGAACTTCGCCCTTGAGATTATTGATATTATGTAATAGTTACTGTACCTTACTCTAAAAATCGACTTTGAGAAATCTATGCAAAAGAATTTGAATTATTTTTACGAAGCAACCAGAAACGTTAGCAAAATAGCGGAACCTTTTCTTAAGCGCAATCTGCTCAATTATTTTCAATTTGGACGTTGCTATGCTGATGGATCCCATCTGCCTTTGGTTACCAATGCTGATTTTCTTTCCGCAAGGTTAAGTGCAAATAACGGGGTGCGTTCTGCCATTAATGAGCATCAGGTTGATGCTCATACCTTTATTTTTTTATGGAATGAAAGCCTTGCACTTGAGGACACCAACCAAGCCCGCGAGTTCGATCTCGACAACGGGATCTGCTTTGTAGAGCGCCATACGGATTTTTATGATTTGATTGCCTTTGCTGCACCCCGCAGTGAAAAAAATATCAATAATTTCTACCTCAATAACATCGGCTCGCTCAAAAGGTTTATTCGCGAATTTAAGGACCAAGGTGAGGAGTTGATTGAACAAGCCGAAAGCTACCGTCTACATTTGCCGCAGCATCTACAGGATCAGAACAAAGAAAAGATGCTGTGGAAGAAAAACAAGAGTATTTCCATTGCAGCTCATGGTAGCAATGCCAGATTGAGCCTAAAAGAATATGAATGCCTCGAACTGGTCGCCAATGGCATGGTATTACGAGAAATTGCTGAAAAAATGAATATCTCAACTCGCACGGTAGAAACTTATCTTGATCGCGTAAAAAGCAAGCTTGGGCTCAGCAAAAAATCGGAGTTGGCAGCAGTATTTCACGATACAAGGCTGTGATGGGCTTCTCCCTAGCCTTTGAAAGCTGGCTGCGTTGCCAGAATGGTGGAGGCGGCGGGATTTGAACCCGCGTCCGACCGTGCGATTGTCAAGGCGCTACATGTTTATCCGCGTAATTTGTCCTCTTCTCCTTGACGCCTACGGGCAGGCTTCGCGGAGCGCAGTATGATTGCTTTCAGTGCGTACTTCTCCATACGGAAAAAATGCGACCTACGCCGATAAAATTACGATTCCCTCAAAGGACCGGCACCAAAGAGTTCATCGCCCGCTGAGATTAAGCAGCGAGGGCTAAATTGGAATTGCCAATTAAACAAGTAAACGCAGTATTAACCGGGTCACGCTTACCACCCCGGACATGCTCCCTGTCCAGTCTAACAAGGCCGTCGAAACCAAAACGCCCCCCTGTACTCGTCACGAATAAGATGAAGATATGACGGTGGCGGTAGTGTATAGTGGTCTTTGGATGAATTCAATGGCTATCTATTCGGTGTAAATCCCATGAGCGAAGCTACCCAGGAGGCGGCCCTTGCCCCTAGCCTCCGCCACATCATTCATAATTGCCCCATAGATCACGAGGGTAATTCCGTGATTATTAAGGGGTGGCTGCCCCTTCATGAAGAAGGCCCCTCCATCATTGTCCTCCACGATGTAGGGGAGTCAGCTGCTGGGGTGGAGCTCTTTGCTGAGTCTTTGGCTCGTTGCGGTAATCGCGTCTATACCTACGATATGCGTGGTTTCAGTGAACGAGAGCCGCGACGGGGCGAAGAAGCTCATTTTGAAGATTTAGCCAAAGACCTTCTCCAAGTTGTCGCCTGGATTAAGCACAAATCCCACGGGGAAAAACCCTTGATAGCCGGACAAGGGCTTGGCGCCCTACTGAGTTTGTATTTTGCCAAAAACTACCAAAAATATTGCCAGGGCCTTATCCTCGTCTCCCCTATTATTAACCTCGGCGATAAGGTGACCCCGCTCAAGCGCTTTTTTATCCGCTTTCTTGCCGAAATTATTCCCAATCTCAAGCTCCCCGCGCAGTTTTGCCCGGCATTTAATTACTATTTTAGCGATAGTGGTCGACTTATCAAAAAACAGCAGCGCATGTCGGCGCGTCTAACCAACCAGCTCTTGATGATCATGGCCCAGTTTAAAAAGCTCTTTCATCGCCTGAAGCTCCCTGCCTTGCTTATTTGTCCCGACGAGGATCAACTCTACAAATATGAAGCCATCAAACGGACCCTAGCTAAACACCCCAATAAACAATTGATGACCCTTGTCTTTGTAGAAACTAGAGAGCATGATCTTCTCAGCTGCAGTGAGGAGTTTATCCCCTATTTGGTCACCACCACTGCTGGCTGGCTCAAGACCCTGCCAGCCCCCCTGGAGACCCTGCACCAATGAGTATTATGAATATCGATGCCCTCTCCCCTGGAGAGCTAATCGCCCAGTACGTAATTCAATGCAAGTCTGCAGGAATATGCCTGAGCTATAACGAATATCAACTGATCGACACCTGGCTCGAAGCAGCGGGGCAAGACGATGAGCTCTTGTTGCTGATTCTCTCGGAAATCTTGCCACCCTACTACGAACGCCAGGGCCCCTTTAAGCGCCAATCGTCGTTGCAATTTTTTCATAAGAGCGTTATGAGAAAACTTGCCGAAGTAAAAGCACGAATATTTTAAACACATAGCTATCTGTGGAGAATAATAACAATGGCTGGTCATACCCACGAAGTTACCGACGAAACCTTTGATAAGGCCGTTTTGAAGTCTACTATTCCCGTTTTGGTGGATTTTTGGGCTCCCTGGTGTGGTCCCTGTGTTTCCATCGCTCCGACCTTGGAAGAGATCGCCAAGGACTATCAAGGCAAGGTGACTATCTGTAAAGTCAATGTGGATGAAAATCGCGATATCCCGAGCAATTATGGGGTACGTTCCATTCCATATTTGGTGATGTTTAAGCAGGGGGAAGTCGTGGATTCGCTTATTGGGGCTGTGCCCAAGGGTAAGCTTATGGCCATGATCGATAAAACCCTCCAATGAACGTGGCTCACCTATGATAATCCGCGGCGCTATGGAAACGGAACTGCTCAACTCCTACCCGCACCTTGCTGGCGTTGATGAAGTAGGGCGTGGCTGTTTAGCGGGCCCGGTCTACGCCGCGGCAGTAATCCTTGACTACCAAGCAGTCAAGCGTCTGACGGCCAAGCAGCTCAGCCGCCTTCGCGATTCCAAGACCCTGAGCAGAAATCAGCGCCAGGAAATGCTTCCCGTCATAAGGGAGATAAGCTTAAGCTCCGCCATCGCCTGGGCCGAGGTCCGCGAAATTGAACAGCTGGGGATCGTTCCGGCAACTTTTATGGCGATGAAGAGGGCTCTGGAGCAGCTAGATCGAGGGGTGAATTTTCTCCTGATCGATGGCCGCGCCCCCCTGCCGGGCTTTCCCGGACCTCAGCAAGCGGTAATCAAGGGAGACAATCTCTGCTACTGTATCGCTGCTGCCTCTATTATCGCCAAAGAAGCCCGGGATAGCTATATGCGACAGCTAGGCGATACATTACCAGCCTATGGCTTTGCCCAGCACGTGGGTTATGGCACCAAACTCCATCTCGCTGCTATTCATCAACATGGCCCTTCCACTCACCATCGACGGAATTTTCAGTTGGGACACACGACTGCCCCTCTTCGTTGATATTTCTCACAAAGCATTCGCTAAGCTCGCGTTTCCATATCGAGGATCTTTCACGAGAGGGGAGCGTCATGAAGAGCACTTCCATGAGAAGTAATCGCCTAAATCTCAATAATTTTTATACTTTTTTCTTCACTATTTTTTTTAGCATACCTTTATATGCCTCGGCTCGTCATCGCCTTGCCGCAAGTACTAAACCCATAAAATTTGTCGAAGTTGTGGCAATCGACAAGCAGTTCAAGATTCCCAAGCTGGTGCTCAATGCAAGCGGTAACTTTAGTATTGCTGGTCTCGATGAGTTGGGGGATTTTGGCGATGATAATCTGCTCAATCATTGCGATGAATTTACAAAACAATGGTTAAGAGTCCACCTTCCTCCTGCTTACCAAAAACCAGCCCTAGCTCAATGGCTGGGTCTAAACCAGAAGGAGATCACGGCACAGTATGAATCAATTCTGCTGATGTGGATTGTCTCAGAGACCATGCGCCATGGTGATCAAGCGACGCGGCAGAAAATTTATGATCATATTAGCAAACAACAAGCTCTCTCCGTAGAGGAGCTGGGGGGCGGAACACGCAATGATGACGAATTTTGGCCAGCCCCAATAAACGGAGCTGGTTCACCAATTTGGCTATATAAGCGCCAAGCAGAAAACGGCATTCCCGTACCGGCAGTGAATCGTTCGTATCCTCCGAATAAACTTTTTCATGAATCAGACTACAGCTCTATGGCCCAAGTCAACTGGACCAGGGAAGAATTTGAGGCCGCCGACATCAGCATGGTTTTCTCTGATGCTGATGCCCTGGACAGCCATTATTTACGGGCCTTTGATCTTCACCATCCACCAGTCATTCGAGTCTCAGAAGAAGACAGCGGTTTTTATGATTTACTAAGAAAAAATCCACCTCATTCTCCTCGCTATGCTTTTATTCCTCAGGAGTTTTACGGTCGAATCCAGGCTATTACTAGGACTATCCCCTTTGCTGGCCCTCAGTTAATCAATCCCTTCGCTAACAAGAGTGCTTTTCAGCTTGACCCCTATCAAGGCTCACAATTTCTTTCTACAGACCTTAGCTTATATAAAGAAATTGTGAATGTTGTAGACGAAATCGATCCAAAGAATGGCAAAAAAATTCGCTGGAAAGACTACGAAATTGATTCCGCTGAATTTAATAGAAGACGGGCTGAGTATCTCTATGCCCACACAGACCCTAGGGCCCATCTCTTGTTGATTAAGCTGGCTGCTGCCCAAGGGGCTCTCCCCCATGAACTAGGTCCTTTACCATTTTTTGGCAAGAGCTATCGTGATCATAGCACCATGAACACTTTTGGTTTTGCAAAGTTACCTTTTGCAGGAAAAATGGAGACTATCTACTTTGAAAGCCCGCTTCCTGCTTCTGCAAGTCGGGAACAGCTTGTAGAATATCTCGATTATTATTCCCGCAATGGCGGGCTCGCGGTTACCGCAAAGCACAGTCTCAATAGCGACTTTGCCGAAAAAATTCCTGGGGATGCCTACACCCCGGTGATCACCTTTAATGTGTATACCTACCAGAATATAAGCAAGCGCGATGAAATTGCTCGCCATGCTCGCCGCGAATATTTTCGCGAAGCAGCGAGTAGAGACTAGAAGCCCTCTCATAAAGAGGAGCCCAAGGCGGCGAGGAGTGCAAGCCCGGAGTTTATGCGCGATAAATGAGCAGCTTGGACGACGACGCAACACAGCCATCGTATTTATGAGATGGCTTCTAGCTTCTGTTTCTCTAATATGAGGCATAACAGTGAGATTACTTGTTTGTTCCAGTTTGATTTTTTTGTGCTTATGGTCGACACTCAGCAGTGCCAGCGATACTGCTGAGTTCTTTCCAAAACCTACCGTAAAGGAATTTCTTTTTTATCACCTGGCTCGCCGGTTTGACCTGATTACAGCTTCCAAAAACATTCCTCAAAAAATGCAACGTCCAGCCTATCGCGACATCTCTCTCGAACCCTTAGGAATTAAGGCAAATAACGTAACGCTGCTCCTCGGCATTCAACCTAATCATCATCTTGCTAAAAAGCTGCTCAAGCAAGCGAGTAACGCTCAGCAGCAGTTGACCCTCGTCAGTATTCTTGCCCCATTTGAAGCAGAGCATACCAGCAAATTGATTCCCCCTGAGTCTATTATGATTATCAACGGCAAAGACAACGAGGGACTTACCCCGGAGGCCATCACTAGTGGAGTAAAGGCCCTCCATCAAGCCATCACCCAGGGAAACACTCTGGTCTACCTTCATTGCAAAAGCGGGATTGGTCGCAGTCTCTCGATTTTTTCTGCCTATCTAATTGAGAAGACTGGGATGAGTTTGGAAAGAGCTCTTCTTTGGGCAAAAGCTCTTCGCCCTCACACTCAGATTAACTCCCCCAAAAACTGCCATTATAAAGCACTGCAATCCTGGCAAGAAAGTCTCGTACCCCAAGCAAGAAATTAAGCAACTACTCAGCTCTTGGTGCATTTTCGCCCACGTCCCCCTCAGCGCTTAGCGATTGAGAGCTTAGAGATTAAGTATGAAAATTATAGTTATTTTAGCTGTTTATGCAAAAGCATTTACGAGATAGCTTCTAGTATTATTGTATACCCCTCGTCTTTTGGTATATAAATAATTAGGCGCTGGCACGAAAGCGCCAGCGCCGTGTCCTGACGAACGCAGTGAGGAAGGATCTTTCACATAACATCCGGATATCACGTGACAGATCCTTCGTCGCTTTGCTCCTCAGGACACGTCGCGGCACGAAATATGCTATTTCGCGCCAGCGACTAATTAGGCGCTGCTGGGCAGCCTCCGTCGCACAAATTTTACCCTGAGGTTGGCTTTGAAATTTGTAGCTAAAGTATTTTTATTGCTAGTTACCCTGGCGATTATATCCTGCGCTCCCAAAAGAGCAAATCACGCTATAAATATTCTAAATTATGATGTAACCAAGCCCCCCTTTACCCAAGAAGAATATTTGTTCAAACAGGAACCAGCGCCAGAAGAACCGCCTCCAACAATACCAGCACCGACCTTAGCCGTCGATCTACCTGCAACCATAGAAATCGTGCAAGGGCTGCTCAAAGCAAAAAATTGGCACCAGGTCCGCCTTCAAGCTGAAAAAATAATTGCTACCGACCCCTCAAACAATTTTGGCTATGCCAGTTTTGTCTTAAGCAGCTTAGCCCTCCATGGCCTAGCTATTTCAAAATATTTAGCCTTGCTGACCAGTAACACTCACGCCAACGAGGAATTTGACTTTTATAAGTGGGTGACCATCATGCCCTTTGTGGGAGAGAACGATCTCGCTCTCTTTAAACAGGCAAATAATGAATTTGCTCGACCAGATACCACAACAACCAGCAAACAAAAGAAAAGCCTCCTAGCGACGATGTTTTCCACAATTCCAGCATCTCACCAAAACACACAGATTTTTGCACGACTTCAATTAGCGGTAGCGGCCGTCGTCGTCAAAAATTCTGCCTTTAGCGAGGACGGCACCTTTAATTATGGGGTTGCTGCCGATAAACTTAAAGACAGCGATGTGCTGGCGCTTGTAGCTTCCCTCAAAGAGGTGAGCAATGATTTTGCCCAGATCGGCGAAACAAAAACGGCCGCCTCCCTTAAGCTCTTCCTCGAAAACCTCGCCGCGATCACCAAAAAAACCGTGGAGATCAATACCGATATCTATAAATACTATGGCTTAGATAAAGATCCTCACTCTTCCAAAGACGATCGCTCAGCTTTTTTGCAATATCTCACCGACAAGTCACATATTATCGTCTCGGTTGATAAAATTTGGGATGCCGGCCAGCACAACGCCTTCACCGATATGGTTCACTTTAAAGGGGAATTTATCGTGGTTTTCCGCGAGGGGAAATTCCACTATCATCCCGCCGATCGCGGTAAGGTGCGCGTTTTAGCCAGTAAGGATGGTAAAAACTGGGAGTCCCTAGCACTGCTTGGGGAAGACGACAAAGATTTACGAGATCCAAAAATCTCTATTACCCCTGATCAGCGCTTAATGATTAACGTGGGGGGTAATATTTTTTCCCCCGAAAACGAAGCTCTCGAATTATCCTCCCACACCGCTTTTTCAAGCGATGGCCGTACCTGGGAGCCCCTCCAAAGGGTCCAAGGAGTGGGTAAAGAATGGCTCTGGAAGGTGACCTGGCATAAAGGAAAAGCTTGGGGAATAAGCTATGGCGCCCATTTTTCTGATGAAAAGGCCCCCGCCACCAAACTATATACAAGCGACGATGGTATTACCTACTCTCATGTCACCGATTTGCGTTCCCCCTTTGACGATAGCCAACAAAACGAAGGGACCATTCGCTTTTTAGAGGACGATACTGCCGTGGTCCAAATGCGTTTTGACGGTCACCTCTATATCGGAGCTGTTATGACCGGCAAACCTCCCTATACAAACTGGTCTTGGCATAAAATTCCACACCATATGGGAGGGCCAACTTTCCAAGTTCTCCCCAATGGAGATATGTGGGCAGCAGCGCGCAGCCCAATCAGCCCTAATCACGACAAGCTTAAAACCATTATCGCCAAAATGACTCCTTCCTCCTATCACTACTATGTGGCCTTACCCAGTGATGGTGACAACAGCTACCCGGGGATGGTTTACCTCAATGGTTATTTATACGTGTCTTACTATTCTTCCCATGAGCTTGAAGGTAATGAACCAAAAGCTCGAATCTATTTTGCTAAAATCAAGTTACCGAAAGAAAAAAAGTAGGGGCTTTATTGCATACATACATCCTCCTCTCATCACTAATTTTTTAGCTTCATCCTCAGATAAGCTTGGCAACTAACCTGCGAGGAATTGCTATGGTGAACAATTTGCTAAGGATGATCTTGACTCTCGAACTCTTGCTGCTCTCTATGAGCTGCCTGGCTGGGAGGACCATAAGCGGAGAAAAATCACCGGCCATTCGCCTTAAAATATCCCTTGTCGGAGGCAGCTGCGTCGGAAAAACCAATATTATCTGCCGCCTGGAGGGAGAGGACTTTTTACCAAACATGCCAGCTACCTGGGGAATAGATTTTTCATTTCTAAAACGCCACGTACATGAAGTAAATGGCAGACAAACACCCTTCACCATTTGGATCTGGGATATGCCGGGAGTTATGCGCCTGCGTGATATGGCCCGTTACCGGCTCCAGCATTCTAATGGGGTGATGATCGTGTATGATATTACCCGCAAAGAGTCCTTCGAACATGCCCAGTGGTGGTTTGATGCTATAAAATCTTCATACCCTTTTTTACTTCCCGTGGTAATTCTGGTAGGCAATGCCAGTGACCTTGCTCGCAGTGATCGCCAAATTTCCCGCGCAGACGCTCAAGCTTATGCTGACAAAAACAGCATGGAATATTTTGAAGTGAGCGCTCTCAAAAATCAAGGGGTACAGGAAGCCTTTGATGCCTTAGTTAGCAAAGCACTGCCCCAAGTTTTACCCAACCTCTCAGCTGATTTTGTCATCGCTACCAATGACTAATACTGGCGAAATGTTCGCTACTTGACAAAAATATCTCTCCTCGGCACACTCCCCTTAATCCACAACTAAGTTGAGGTAGCTCATGGCCAGAGGACGAGGTGCTTTCTTGTGTTGGGCGGCTTTTTCTGCTGCCAGTTATGGAGCCATTCGCGTTGATATCACCCCAACGCTGATCGCCCACAAAAACATTATCATCGATCAGCTCAAGCTTCATAATTCCCAGCTGGTGCAGGTTTTTGTTAAAAACGTTGGCAATTCCCCCCTCCGTACTCTCAAACCAATAAAGGTTGCTATTAACGACACGGTTTATAGCGGTTTTTTGTATGGGACAGAAGAAAAGGGGAGCTTACGTGGCGGCCCAGTTGAAGCAGGAGAAACCGGCAAGATTACTTTGCAGATCCCTGCCAACAGCTTTCGCCACTGTCAACTCCTCAAAGTTCAAATCGATGTGGATCAAGAAGTGCAGACGACCACCAATGGCAACAATGTCTTTGCTAACGATCAACGCAGCTTAATTTCACGGGAATTCGATAATAAGGGATTTTGCCGCCTAGCAGCCCAGCCCTTTTTACTGGTTGCCTGGCCTCATCATCCTGAAGAGAGCCGAGGATGAGATGACCATCTCTACAACTTCTGAAGATTGCTCCGTTCCCCCACAACCCAGAGCACATCTCCGAGAGTAAAAACCAAATCAGAATTAGGGGAACGAAGACGATTACCTCCTCGTTCTAGTCCTACGACGATACAGCCAAAATGCTCATGGATACCCGATTCACGGATGGTCAGACCCAATAAGGGTGAATCACCTTCAATAACTAAACAGCGAATATCAAAGCCATCCAAATCGTGGGGATAATGATCCTTGTCGTGAGGGACCAGGGACTCGCGAAAGCGCTCAATTTCGCTGTCGGTGGCAAAGACCAACAAGCGATCACCCGGAAAGAGGAATTCTCCTGCTCCCGGAGCAACGATGTTTTGCTGATCGCGAATAATTACGACGACGTTGAGCCCGTATGTTTCGCGCAACTTAAGAGCAAGCAGAGTACGGCCAACCAAAAACGAACGGGCCGGTACTTTAACTTCGACCAAATGGGCATCCCAGGGAGCCAGGCGATCGAGATTATGACCCGTATCACTGGCGCCATTGCCCAGATGGCTTTCAGCTTGGAAACCCATCTGAAACTGCAGTTCAAACCAGTGGTAATAGCTCCCCAGTTGTCGGCGAAAGGCTAGGAATAACAGGGTGCAGGCTACCACCATTAATACCAAGGTTACTGAGCGGGGAAAAAACGCCAAACTCATCAAACCAACGATTCCCACGGTGCACAAGCGACTCAATAGCAGTATCAAGCCTAAGGGCCTGGCCCGATTGCGGCGGCCACTGAGACTCGGAAAATTCCGAAAAGCAAACAACATGCCCCACATACAGGGAGCAGCAAGGATAAAGGCCAAAAACCACGACGCCCCACGGGCTGCAAAGCGGCTGCCGAGATACTGATCGGCCAAGGGTACCAACAGATCAGCTGCCAGGGTAAAAAGAGTGATCACCACCACCGCGTTGAGACCCCATTGCAAACTGCCACGCAGCAAAGCTTGACGCGCATCCATGCCCAAGCTTAAGCGCCGCAACAGGGAAACGTAACGATCGAAGTAGCGTTGTAAGCGCGGGGGAATCTGCCGTTCAAGAAAACTAGCAATCCCCGCTGAAGCTTGGATCAAGTAGGGGGTAGTAAACGTTGTGGCTAAGGAAGCAGCGACGATAATCGGATAAAGGGTCTTGGCAATTACCCCATAGGTTAAACCAAGGGAGGCAATGATAAACGAAAATTCGCCAATTTGTGCCATACTGCAACCCGTTTGCACCGCCGTGCGCAGCGACTGCCCACTAACAAAAGCTCCGAAAGTAACCGAGGCCAGCTTACCCACGATAATTACCCCGACGATCAAGAGTACCGCTCGATAATTGCTCGCAATAGCGTGGGGATCGAGGAGCATGCCAACTGACACGAAGAAAACAGCGCCAAAAATATCCTTCAAAGGAGCAACCAGATGTTCGATGCGTCGAGCTTCGGATGATTCGGCAATAATCGAGCCCATAATAAAAGCACCTAAGGCCACTGAATACTGAAAATAAGCCGCAAAAGCCACCAAGGCTAAACAAAGACTTACCGCCATTACCGTCAGCAATTCGTCGTTACCATGGCGACTAAAGAGACGAACTCCACGGGGTACCATAAACATACCCACCACAAACCATAAACCGACCATGAGGAGCAGCTTCCCCCCGGCCAGCAAGAGCTCTACCCCACCGATTTCTGAAGTCCTAGCGATGTTGGTCAGGGCCACCAACATCAAAATAGCGGCAAGATCCTCGACAATCAAAATACCAAAAACTAACTCCGCAAATTTCTTGCTTTTCAGCCCTAATTCATCGAGGGTTTTAATAATAATAGTGGTTGACGAGATCCCTATCATACAACCGAGAAACACCGAATCCATATGCTTCCAGCCCAGCATCCGCCCCACACCAAGACCCAGGAAAACCATGGCCGCAATTTGAATAAGGGCTGTAACCGCAGCCGACATCCCCACCCGCGCCAGACGGCGAAAGCTAAACTCCAGGCCAAGGGTAAACATCAAAAAAATCACCCCCAAATCGGCCCACACATGAATATTCTGCAAATCTCGGATAGAAATCAGCGCCGGCGTGAAGGGGCCGACGATAATACCCGCAATAATATAACCAAGAACCACCGGTTGCTTGATTCGGCGAAAAATAAAGGTAACGACTGCAGCTACCCCCAGAATGGTAGCCAAATCGAGAATTAACGCTGGAATATGCATAGTGGCTCCCCGCCCTCCCGAGCGCCTGGCTCGGGGGCATATAATGCCTCAGTCTTATTTTCAATGTTAACAGTGTTCAGCGATGATCGCCAAGGCATCCTCTAAATCGAGGGCTTCCACCTCAGGTCTCAGGCCAAGACGCCACAGTGCCTCAGCAAAAATCGTTTGAGCTTCGACTCCTTGCTCACGACGCAAGCCGATGGCGACCGATTGATGACGTTTGCTGAGCTTACCTTTACCACTTTCCTCGTAGAGCAGGGGATGGTGGTAGTAGGAGGGCTCTCCTTTGCATGGATCGAGACTACGACGCAGCAACAATTGCCGACCGGTGGAATTTAAAATATCCTCACCGCGAACTATAAGGCTAATTCCCTCATGGAGGTCGTCAACCACATTAGCGAGATGATAGCTAAAATTCTTTTTGCCATCCACGAGGATGAAATCACCACACTGCTTGGCCGGGGTCTGTACCTGCTGACCGCAGAGGCCATCATTGAACAACAAACTTTCGGACTCCAGACGAAACCTAATTACATGCGCCCCCTGCAAAGCCTCGAGACTGACGGGCAGCGCCTGCTCGGGACGGCATTTGCCACTATAGAAGAGATCCTCCCCCGGCTTGCCCACGTTCATAGCCAAAACATCGGCTCGCGAACAAGAACAAGCATAAACCAAGCCTTGGGCAGCCAAATGGGCGAGCGCATCGAGATAGCGTTGCCGATGATTCCCCTGATGGCTAATCTTGGTGTGAGGAGTAATTAAGCCTAGCCAAGTCAGATCTGCACGGATAGCTTCGCTAAAAGCTGGCTTTGAGCGTTGCTGATCATGATCTTCAATCCGCAGTAACACCTCAGCCCGATGTTTTCGCGCTACGGCCCAAACGTAGAGAGCAGAGACGATATGACCAAGGTGTAAATAACCGGTGGGGCTTGGTGCAAACCGAGTACGCAGGAGCGGCATCGGCGGAGTTGCTACGGGGGAGTCGTGATACAAGCGCCTTACTCCTCTCAGGGTGGACTTTCCTCACCGCATTCGTCAGGACGAGGCCCCGGCGCTTTCGCAACAGGAGCTTATTAGGTATAATCGCTGCATTAAACCCTTAACAGCCATCCTGCTAAGGACTACTTAACGCGCTAACTTCGGCTAAAGCACTCTGGTTATGCAACATCACCAATGGTTTCGCAATATTTTTCACCCTGCCGAGGCCCAAGCCTTTAGTTTTAAGCTGGTGGCACTGCCCCTGAGTTTTCTTTACCGGGCAGTGGTTTTCTTGCGAAACTTCGTCTACCACAGCGGTATCTGTGCTCAAAAGAAACTACCTAATTACTGCATTTCCGTGGGGAATATTACCCTGGGAGGCTCCGGCAAATCACCCTTGGTAAGCGCAATTGCCCAGCATCTTCGTGCTCAGAACTTATACCCGGCCATCCTTGCCCGAGGCTATGCTTCAAACCTCGCTACACATGACTATGCTCTCCTGTGGAAGGGGCAGGTACGCACCAAGTCAGGAATTATCCTCAGGGGGGCTGATGAGGCCTTTATGCAAGCTGCTATTCTAAGCGAGGTACCTATTATCCTTGGTCGCAAGCGCTTTCGTGCAGCTCAATGGTTTCTCAGCATAAGCAAGGATACCTGCCCCGCGCCAAGCCACTGGTTACTCGACGATGGGCTCCAGCATCTGCAGCTTCACCGCGATGTAGAGTTAGTGCTACTGGACTATCGCCAACCCTTTGGTACAGGCCAAGTCTTTCCACTCGGCACCCTGCGCGAACTGCCTGGAGCCCTACGCCGGGCTGATGCAATTCTGCTTACTCGCTGCCCCGAGACAGCGGTGAACGAAAGCTTACGTTTAACCCTTGCTACGTATAGCCAAGCGCCGCTGCTCGCTATTCCCTTTAGCAATCCTCAAGCAGTGCGGGTAGTCCCCCCAGGTTCTTGTTCCCCAAAGAACGAATTAGCCAGCGCCCGCCTCCTCGCTCTGTCGGGGATAGCCGAGCCCACCCAGTTTATGGATTCTTTACGAGCCCAGGGATTGATACCCGTGGAACAGCTGATTCTTGCGGACCATCAAGCCATCACCGCCGAAGAACTCCAGCAACGGGCCGAGACAATCGATGCCTTGATTACCACCGCTAAGGATTATTTCCGTATGCCCGAAGTTTTTGCTGCTTGCAAAAAACCCGTGTGGATTCTCCCCCTCGAAGCGACGATTTCTTATCCGCAACTACACAAACTTTCCCCTCAGGTGTTTCCATGATGACGACAGAGTCCTCCGCCCTTGCCCTGCGTAAACAAGAACTGCGTCACCACTATCTCGCCCTAAGACAAGCGATGAGTAGTGCTGAGCTCCTTAGCAAGAGCGCAGCCCTCTCCCAGAGTTTAATCGGGTGGTTTAAACAACGAAATTTCGTTAGTCAAGTTTTTCTTTTTCACGGGTTTCGTGGTGAACCGCGTCTCGATCGCTTAGTACTGTATCTCTCCGGGCGCCTTCCCTTAGCGCTACCGGTTTGTGGAGATAACGGGACTATGAATTTTTACTCCTGGGAAATTGAGGATATGCTGGTCCGCAATCGTTGGGGCATAGCTGAGCCTCGTATTAGCGGACGTACTCCTCTTTGCCCCGACAAACAGACGATTATGCTCGTTCCCTGTTTAAGCGCCGATGCTCAGGGCAATCGTCTGGGCTACGGCGCTGGTTATTACGATCGCTATCTGCGTCGCTGGGAGGATAAAATCTTCACGCTTGGCATCCTTTGGCCCGAGCACCTCCATTCCAGCCAACTTCCTGCGGAATCCTTCGATCTACGCCTTGACGAGCTCATCTAGCTTGATATTGATTTTGCCAAACTCCATTATAAAAAACGCCTTCAGCGTCTCCGCCCCTCTGCGCCTCTGCGATAAAAACCTGCCTAGCAATTTCCCCACCGTGATTTAACTTCGTCGAGTTGTACGCCAAACTATTCGACCGCAGAGACGCAGAGGAGCGGAGACGCTGAAGACGTTTTTTATCCGTGTTGAAAACAGTCAGCTTTATTTGCTAGATTGCAAAGAGACTATTCTTGAAACGCGGATTAAGAACACAGAAGAACTCAATATGCACAGACAGGTTTTTTATTCCCTACCTGGTTTAATTTTCACCACCCTGCTGCTCCTAGGCCAAGCAGTGCAGGCGAGCGATTCTTTAAGCAAGAGGGCGGATCCTAACAACCTCCTCTTAAGAACAGCCATAGAACAAAATCAACCCATGAGTATTGTCGAGAGTATTTTACAGTACCCCTCCACCAACATTGATTTTAATCACCCCGTCCATGGCACTCCTCTAATGATGGCCGTCGAAAGAGAAAATGAAGAACTTGTTGCCATCCTCATTAGCGAGGGAGCCAATGTAAACCTTGGAACCTGTCTTCATGGTACACCTTTGATGAGGGCAATAAGAAAAGGCACTAGCAAAATTGCTACGCTCTTACTTAATCAGCAAAAATCTCTCCTTAATATCAAAGATTTGAACCAGAGAACGGCTTTGATGCATGCCTGTATTGCTCAAAACCTCATCCTCGTGAGACTTCTGCTTACTGCTAACGCCGCACTTCACCTACAAGACTGCGCTGGCCAAAATGCCCTCATGTTAGCTGGCGATAATTTTGAAATCGTAAAGGAACTTCTCAGCAATCTTGATAATCAAGAGGATTTAGAGCGCTATTTACTGGTTGCCTCACAACGTGGTTTTATAAAGATTGCTCAAGAAATTTGGCCACGAGCAAGCACTGAGGCAATTCTCACTTCCTTGCTAAGCTTAAAAAAATTTCTCCCTCTTCAGAGTGAGTATAGAAAATCTTTGCGGAACTTATCTGCCTCCTTAAAAATGGGATTATTACACGCTGCTAATAAAAAAAGATCATACCTGATAATCCAAGATCTACTGGCAACTGGCTCGGAACCAAGCCTCGAGCTTATGCTGGCAATTGTGGAATCACAGGATTTATTTCTGTTGCAGACAGTTGGGCATTATAACCTTCCTACGGGGATAGTAGGGACAGCGACGATTAGCGCTGTCCGTAAGCAGTGGTTAGCAGGTGCTCTTGAACTATGGAGCTATCTCCCCATGGAGAACAAAATAGTTTGCTCAGAAACCCTGCTAAAGTTGACTTTCGCAGAAGTATCTTTTTTTCCTTACCTGCTTGCTGAGGAACGAGAAGTTCTCCTCTTTAACGCCTGCCGGCAGGGAAAAATCCCCCTTGTAAAAGCCCTGCTCAATACTAATGTCAACTTGCTGTTTCATGATGCTTATGGACAAACAGGCCTGATGTGGGCAGCTAAAGCAGGATACAGCGAAATAGTCGCCAGTATTATTGCTGCTGTTCCGCCCGAGAAGAGGGAAGAATTTGTTAATGGAGAAGACCGCTATGGGAGAACAGCCATTATGTGGGCCCTAGAATCTGAGCAATTTTCTGCTATTAAAGTTTTGCTTGCTAACGGCGCTTACTTAACTTACCAGCAAGAAAAAGCCCTGGTTATTTCTTTGTCAGAAAAAAAATCCCTAGCCTTCAACGAGTTTTCTGTCCATTTAAAAATGGATTTTACAAAACTACACCAGCAGGCCCTTGAGCAAGGCAATTATGGATTGGCCAATATGCTAGATCCCTATATCGATAACAACACCAGCTGGTGTTGTTGCTACTACTAAAAGACATCTAGAGGGCCAGGCCTATTTCCTGCAGACGCTGTTGCAAATATGCTCCGGCGACAATAGCTGGAAACTTCGCCGCACCACCGGTCTTGGCGATGCAGCTGGGCAGCGGATCAAGACGACATTCACTGCGCGGATGGCAAAAGAAGGGAAAAGAATAACGTCGCGATGACTCATCGGGGGGATTGACCACGCGATGAGTCGTCGATTTAAAATACCCATTGGTGAGGTTTTGCATCATATCGCCTGTGTCGACGATCAAATAGTGGCGAGGAGCGAGCACCTCGTGCCATGAACCATCATGAGTTTTTATCTCCAAGCCCCCACTACTGGCTTGGCAAAGCAGGGTAATCAGATTGATATCCTCATGGGCTGCAGAACGCACGCCAACACTACCCTTAGCCACCGGGGGATAATGGAGCACTCGCAAAATCGATTCCCCCTCGGCAGCTAGACTGCTAAAGCGAGTGCTGGGCTCAGCCAGCGCTTGTCCACAAGCCTCGAGTAACACCATTGAGCAAGCATCAAGCTGCTGATACATACCAGCAAATATCTCCCTAAATTTTGGCAAGGCTTTTGGCCAGATATTAGGGGGGCCTTTCCTCCCAGAGGCTGAAGCTGGCACATAGTCGCGACCGATCTGCCAAAATTCCTTAAGATCAGGCCGAGTCTCATCTTTGGCGATTTCTCGTCCAAAGCTGACAAAGCCACGCTGGCCCGCCAGACCAGGTATTTCGTAAGCGCTTTTTTGTGCATAGGGTAGGAGAAAAAACTCATCAGCCGCAGCGTAAGCGGCGTCGAGAAGATGGAGATTTACTCCGTGATTTTTGAGAACAAAAAACCCGATGCGGTGCAAAGCCTGATTAAGTTGAGCAACAAAGTTACGTCGCGGGGCTTCCTCACTGCTGAGGAAATCTTGATAGTCGAGAGTTGGGACAGTAAAGGCGCTCATAAAGACCCCCTTTTGCTGCCAACACCCCAAGCACAGGGTTTCTAGGGTTTTTGCCAGCTTTTCCAGTATTCCTTAAACTCCGCTGAGTCTGCCTCGCCAGTAAAATGAAGCGGCTGACGAGCATCGATCATCACCGCTATTTCATTAGTGCGGCGCGCATCTTTGCTCCGTGCTACCGCAGATTTTTGCGGCCCATGATGAATACCCTGGGGGTGAAAAGTCAGCATCCCCAGCTCCACATCGCTACGCGAGAAGAACTCTCCTGCATGATAGAAAATTACTTCGTCATAGTCGATATTGGAGTGATAAAAAGGCACCTTAACCGCCAACGGATCTTCGGTTTCTAGGCCCCGGGGTAAAAATGTACAGATAACGAAGTTAGTGCTAACAAAGGTGGTATGAGCCGAGGGGGGCAGGTGGTAACGTTCGCAGCTGATCGGACGAATATCAGCAACATTGATTTGCCAGACGCTTAAGGTGCCCTTCCAACCCACGATGTCGAGGGGGCAGTGGGGATAATACACATGGGTGTATTCCCCACAGCGCTTAATGGTCAGACGATATTCATCCTGGGCCGGGAATTTCGGCATGGCTTCTGGATCTGGCACCTTGATCATCGCCGGATCAAAAAGAGCATGTTGGCCAAGCAGGCCTTTTTCTGGCAGGGTAATTTCACCCCGAGATTCAATTATCAGAAATTTCGTCGGGTTTTTGGGCACAAACTGATACACCGTCCCCCGCGGAATAACGATGTAATCTCCTGTGCTATAGGTAAGCCGGCCAAAGTCGCAGTAGAAATCACCTGAACCCTGGTGGATAAAATACACTTCGTCACTATCAGCATTGCGGAAAAAATAGTCGGGTTGGCGGTCGATGCCCACCACCTGCACTTTGAGATCATCATTGTGGAGATAGGTGAAGCGCTCACGGGGATAATCCAGCTGTTCTCCCCAACGATTTTTCGTTGAATAACAGCGCGGCTTAAGATTGCCTTCGATGCGCGTCCATGAAACCGGGGGATGCTGGCGATACAAGTGGGCATAGCGGCCAAAAAATCCACGCCGGCCATATTCTTCTTCGTAGAGGGACTCAGGAATGGCCACGTGGGCTTGTTTAGCGATGGGACCTTTTATATAGGGGATCATGCTCGGGGCTCCTCTCTCATTTTACCCCAAGCTAACACTTGAGCTGAGACAAGTAACCCCCTCATTGGCTTGTTCGCATTCTTCGAGGATGCGTTTGGTAAAAGCTGCGTGCAGCGTATGACCGCCCTTGTAGATATTCACCTTGCCGACCAGACGTCCGCCGATCAGGGAAAGATCGCCAATAAAATCGAGCAGCTTATGTTTCACAAACTCGTTGGGATAGCGCAAACCCTCATTATTAATCACCGCCTGATTATTAACTACCACCGCATTATCTAAGGAACCACCGAGGGCTAAGCCTCGCGAACGCATATGATTGACTTCGTCTATATGGCAAAAAGTTCGCGCATCATAAATCGCCAAAAAAGAGCGATGGGTAAACTCCGTGTGGTAGGTCTGGCAACCAATGGCCTGACTTAAAGGAAAATCAATGGAGCAATTGATTTCTAAGCGAGGGTTTTCCCGAAGTTCTTCTTCATTCAGCGAATAATAGGGCTCGTATTTTATTTTTTGCTGGCCAAGGGTCAGGGTAAAGCCAGTCTGGGGCATGAAAATTTTGCGCTTGCGGTTTTGCAGCTGCACGCCTACTTCCGAAAGCTTATCCACAAAAGGAGCAGCACTCCCATCGAGTATGGGTACTTCTCGGCCAGAGACCTCGACCAAGGCATTATCGATGCCCATCCCCGCAAAAGCCGCCATCAAATGTTCAATGGTCGCGATAGAATTGTCATCCCAGCCAATGGTGGTGGACAGATTGGTACAACTAATATTGCTAGGAATAGCAGGAACGAGCTGACCAAAATCATGGTCGGTACGCTTAAAGACAATACCCGTATCAACATCAGCGGGATATATGGTGACTTCAACCATTTTTCCGCTATGCAAACCTACACCCACAAAAGTAAGAGGACGGGTTAGGGTACCTTGGAACTGCTTAATTTCAAACCAACTCATTGTGCTACTCGCCCTATAATGCCAGCTGTTATCCAACTCATTTTTCTATTCTCTCTATGCTCAGCTGCTATGCAATTATTGCACCACTCTTGCTATATCACTATAAGTCCATGCATTTATTCAGCAAAAATATTCTCCTGGCCCTTGTCTTTTCCAATTAGCGCTGGATGTTGCCTTTTATACACAGGAGACACGCGACACTGCGGCATTTTTGCTACAGACAACAAGACCACTCTACGGGGAAAATCTTGGGGCCGTCGCGCGAAGATTATTTTCAAACCAGGTGAAATACTCTTGCAACGAAAAGCTGGCCATAACTTCCTGCCATTGGCTGCTCCCCAGCCCGCTTAAACTCCGCGACAGGGGAAACAGATGCCCAGCTCCCGGGCGCAGCAAGCGCTCAGCGCATTTACCCAGGTCCCCTCCCTGCTCACCCAAACCCGGTAGAAGCAGGGGAAAGCCTTCGGCCTGGCTAAGAATAGGTGCCGGTAAGGAACTAAGCCGCGTAGCTCCCAAGACCACTCCGCAACTAGCAAGCAAACCCTCGCGCAACAACAAAGCAGAAAATGCGCTCAGCAGATCCTCGCTTAAGGTGCGCGCATTTACGCCTTGGTAGAGCTGAATCAACTGATGAGTGGGATTAGAAGTCATCCACACCAGGTAGATCCCCTTGCCTTTGTGCAGCCAAGGTTTGAGGGCGGTAATTACCTCTAAGCCCAGATACGGCTGAACAGTCATGACGTCCATGGCCAGTTGTTCAAATACCGCCACCCCGTAGGCATGCATCGTCGAGGCAATATCACCACGTTTGCCATCAAAAATAGTAAGCAAGCCGAGACGCCCAGCACTCTCCGCCACTTCCGTTAAGCAGCGCCACCCCTGCCAGCCGAGGGCTTCAAAACAAGCACTTTGGAATTTAACTGCAGGAACAAGGGGAGCTGCTATTTCTAATAACTGCTGGGCCCACTGAGCGAGCCCTTCGCCTGCTCCCCTCTGGGCGAGCAAGGCTTGCAGGCAGGGGGGGAACTGCCCGGGATGAGGATCAAGCCCTAAGCACACGGCCGTTCCCTTGGAACTAATGGCTTCCTTAAGGCGGACGTGAAAGGTGCTCACTACACTTCCACCCTGCCGCTAAAGACAAATTCTCCCGGCCCAGCAAGCACCGCCTCAAAATCACGGCCCTTGTGCTGCACATAGAGACGACCACCGGGCATCTGAACTGCCATCCAGTGACTGCGTTCAGCTAGCTCACTGCTTAACACCGCTGCGACTATAGCAACGGCACCGCTGCCACAGGCTGATGTGGGACCAACCCCCCGCTCCCAGGTCTGTGCCTGATGAACTTCGCTCACCGGGGCGCAGTTGCCCTGACGGGCAAGCCGTTGATCAGCATCGTTTGCCTCGCTGCTAAGCACCAGATGCACATTAATGCCGCCACCAGCCTGAGGATCCTCAGGCCATAAGGTTTGTAGAGGAAGCGCTACCGCCGCAAGCAGATCCTCCGCCGCTTTTTCGAGAATTATCAGCACATGGCGATTACCTAGCTCAGCCGTATGTACTTCGCGCTTTAAAGCGGGGATTCCCAAGCTCTGGCTCAAGGCGGTAACCCGCCCAAGAACTTCTTCATGCCAGGGGTTCTCCCAATCTATTCTGACCTCTCCCATGCTTACTGCCACCCATGGTAAAAAAGCCTCGTTTTTTTTAGACGGGGGACTAAGAAAGTGGCAGTGATTTTCCCGCCCTTGAATACTGATGGTAATGCTGGCGGGAAGCTCAAGCGGCGCCTCCTCGAGAATTCGTCGATAGATGCTCAGTGCTGCGCAACGCAAGCCATTGCCACAGTTAGCAGCCTCCGAACCATCGCGATTAATAATGGTAAGCCGGCGGGGGATGAGATCCTGATGATGCAAGCGTTCAAGCACCAGAATCCCATCGGCTCCGATCCCCGAACCATCCTTGGCACAGAGACGGGAGGCCTGGCGTTTCAAACTATCCAGCAGGAACGAACATTCATTAGGGTTTGACCACAGGACGATAAAATCATTGCGACAACCGTGCCATTTTTCGAAATTAATAAGCATAAGTGGCCTATTGCTCCCTCAACGCGCTCTCACTCAAAGAGTAGAGCAGCTAATGCCACGTACTCGGCAGGTGAAAGCGTCTCACAGCGACGAGTCCAATCAAAGGCGGTCTTGGCTGCTGGTCCAGCTTTTTCTATAAAAGGTGCCAGGCTATTACTGAGCATTTTGCGGCGCTGGGAAAAAGCCCGCCTGGTTAACAATTCCACCCGTTCAAGCAGCTCCTGAGGATAGCGATGACTGGGGGGGGTGATAACAATTATAGCGCTATCTACTTTGGGAATGGGATGGAAGCAGGTGCGCGGCACCTTGAAAGCGAGGCGAACATTACTGCGCAGCTGCCCATAGACACTGAGGCTGCCGTAGCTTTTGTTGCCAGGCATCGCTGCTACCCGCTCGGCAAACTCCAGTTGCACCATCAAAGCTGCCCCCTGCAATTGCGGCAAAAGGGCAAAAATATCGGCTAGAATCGGCGTGGAAATATGATAGGGAATATTCCCACAGACGGCTTTTTTGCTGTTATCCTTACGCAACCAATCCTGCCAGGGAAATTTCAAAATATCTTGATTGACGATCTCCAGGCGACCCCCTGCTTCAGGACTTCGCCCCAGATCTTCGAGATGTTCAATGAGATGAGCATCCTTTTCTACTGCCAACACTTGCAAATTCTCTGCTAAAAGCGCCTGGGTTAAGATCCCTGCACCGGGGCCGATTTCTACCACCCCATCCACCTGCAGGCTTTTGAGCTGCTCAGCAAGCTTGCGGCAGGGCCAGGTTTCGCGCAAAAACACCTGACTTAGAGATTTCCGTTGTTTAAAAAACTTAAGATGCTTGCTCATTAGCCAGCCTCGCTCTTCGCATAACGATAACTCGAATACGCATCCCAGCTCTGCGCCGCAAAATTCTGAGAAGCACCTCCCTCGAGCATACGGTACCACCCGTAAGCAGCAATCATCGCCCCATTATCGGCGCAATATTCCAAGCGGGGAAAATACAGGGAAGGCACAAGCCCTTGCTTCATTCGTTCTCCCCCTGCTCCCTTCTCTCCACCTAACTCAGCTTGCAAGAGTTCACGAAAACGTCCGTTGGCCGCTACTCCTCCGGCAACCAGCAAACTCTGCAGCGGATAGGGTAAATCTCCGGCGATTAATTTGACCTTCCTAATAATCTGGCCAAAAGCTTCTTCCTGGAACCCGCAGGCAAGATCAGCCTTGGTTTGCTCATCTAAGGGCGGCAGATTGCGGATCAGCGCTGCCATATGCGTTTTAAGCCCCGAATAGCTAAAAGCACGTTGTTTTTTATTGGCGAGCATTCGCGGCATAGGAAACCTAGCAAGTCTTCCCTGGCGGGCGAGGCGTTCAATCACGGGCCCCCCCGGATAGGGCAGACCCATTATCTTTGCAACTTTATCGAAGCACTCCCCACAGGCATCATCCACACTGCTCGCTAATAAGGTAAAAGAAATTGCCGAGGTCATCAAATAAAGATGAGTATGTCCTCCAGAGACCACAAGCGCTAATCCCGGAAAAAGCGAGGAGACAACTGTTTCTGCCGGCAAAGCCAACAGCGCCCCATGAATATGAGCATGGACGTGATCCACAGGAATAAGGGGGACGGCGAGGGAACTGGCCAATCCTTTGGCGAAGGAAATCCCCACCAGCAGGGCCCCCACCAAGCCCGGCCCTTGAGTTACGGCAATAGCTCCCAGCTCCTCGGCTTTTATTCCTGCAAGATGGAGTGCCTCCTCAAAAAGCGGGTAAATATTGCTCAGATGTTCGCGAGCAGCAATTTCGGGAACCACCCCGCCAAAAGCTGCGTGAATTGTGGTTTGATTGCTGACGCACGAGGCCAGCACCCGCTTGCCATCCTCAACAATCGCCACACCGGTATCATCACAACTTGATTCAATTCCAAGAATAAGCATTTATAAGTCCCTGAGCAGGAGGTCAACTCCCCATTCTATTCACTTGTTCCTGGGCAGCTGCTGCTTCTTTACTGTGAGGATGATCGCGCAAGATCTCGCGATAAAAAATCAAGGCGGCTTTAGCATCACCAAGGCTGCGGAAGCAATCACCAAGGCGCAATTTAAAGGCGGGCTGATGAATTTCCATTCCGGGGAAGACCAGCAGCTGGTTAAATTCAATAGCAGCATCCCGGTATTTGCCTAAAGCAAAGAGACTCTCCGCCAAATAACGTTTTACCTCACCGCGTTCTTCGCCTTTGAGGGTCTTGCCGGCAAGCAACGATTCTGCGCTGTTAGCTATGGCATGATATTTTTTCTCCTCAAAAGCCTTATGGATTTGTCCAAGATTTTTGAGGTTTACTTCTTTATGTTTAGCCAGGCTTTTTGCTTTAGTCTTGTCGATCAGTTCAAGCATTTCGAGCTGATGATTCTCGAGTTCCTTTACCCGAGCCGCGAGGGCTTGGATGCTTTTGGCGAGAGAATCATTGCCTTGGGGAGTACCAGGCATCTCGCCCATGCTTACCCCGAGACGCAACTCATCGACTTCTCCCCGAATCATGGTGAGATCATTGCTCAGTTGGTCGATTTTTTCTTCTCCCTGAGCAAGTCGACGGGCGCCTTCTCGTTTTTGTTTCCCCAAGACCTCATCGGTGACTTTGCGCTCGAGATCGAGCAGGCGTCTTTGCACCCGGTAGAGGTTTTCCTCCTGGGTGCTTCGTGAAGATGAACAAGCAGAGAAGCTGATGACGATCACCAGCACCACAGAGAAACCAACAAAATGAGGAAGTTGTCTCGCAAAACGCCATTTAGCCTCAAGCATCGCTCAAAACTCCAAAGTATTGTGAACAGGGAAGCTCTTTTCTTACCGAGCACGTTTATAAGCTTGCCTTATAGCTTAATTAAGAAATAAATGGTACAGAAGTGCTCTATATTATACACCGTTAGGAAATTTTTAGCCAATGACGCATCCCCCAAGCCCCCCTGCACGCTCTCTCAGCGATGATTCATCACCGTCTGCTTCCCCTGCTCATAAACTCGAGCCCATCATCCCCGTGCTCGACCTTCCCCTCGGTGAGTTGCTGGCCGAAGGTGGGGAATCCGAATCCGCTGAAAGTTTCGACGATAAGCTACCTCCTGTAGAAAATTTCTCCGATAGCACCCTCTCCCCGCAAGTGCTTGCCGCGATTAACGCTATGGGCTGGACCGCTCCAACCACGGTGCAGGGCATGTGCTTGCCTTATACCCTCCGCGGTCGTGATGTTGCGGGTTTCGCCCAAACAGGCACCGGCAAAACCGGCGTATTTTTGATTACCATCGCTGAGCGCTTACTGGCCAATCGAGCTGCTCGCCCTGCTGAGGCAACGAAATCCCTCTCCCCCCAAGCGGTGGTGCTCGTTCCCACCCGTGAGCTTGCTATTCAAATTGTCGAAGAAGCTGCGAGCCTCTTTGACGCCCTCGATCTCTCGACCTTAGCGATTTATGGGGGCATGGACTGGGAAGAACAAGCCACCAAGCTCCAGCGGGGGGTCGACCTGATGGTTGCTACCTGTGGACGTCTTAAGGACTACTACGAGAAAAAGTTTTTTACCTTTGCTGACACCAAGATTTTCGTCTGCGATGAAGTCGACCGCATGTTTGATATGGGATTTGTGGCTGATGTGGAGATTTTTCTCGAGCAGCTGCCGAGCAGCTCCCAGCGTTTATTCTTTTCAGCCACCTCAAACGACAAGGTAAAAGAGCTCTCCTTCGAATACCTCACCCGACCGATTTATATTTCTGCACAAACCGACGAAGTTGCTCCCACCAATATTGAACAGCACGCCCTGCTCTGCGAAACCCCTGATAAACTCAAAGTTCTTCTCGGTCTTATGGCTGAACATCAGCCCGAACGCGCTATTATTTTTACTAATACCAAGCTTGCCGCTGCCTGGCTGCAATACAAGCTTATCGGCAATGGTATTCAAGCGGATTTGATCACCGGTGATTTGCCCCAGACCAAGCGCATTCAGCTGATTCGCCGCATTAAAAATGGCGAAATCAAGGCCCTGATTGCCACCGATGTTGCAAGCCGCGGCTTGCATATTGCTGGGGTAAGTCATGTGTTTAATTTTGATCTTCCCGACGATTGCAACAACTATGTGCACCGCATCGGACGAACCGCTCGCGCCGGGGCGACGGGTAAGAGCTACTCGCTGGTGTGCGAAGAATACGGGGCTAATTTCCTTGCTATTCAGGAACTCCTCGGCAAGGAAGCTCCCGAAAGCAGCTGGTATAATCCTGAGTACCTCAGCATAAAAGATGCTGCTCCCAACCCCTTCGAAAACAACTTCGGCAAGGGAATTGTCCGCAGGACACCACCACCGTCCTCGTCCTCCTCTCGTCCCCAAGTTGGGGGAGGGGATCGTCATCGCTCCTCTCAGCCGGAGCGTCGTGATGGAGATCGTCATCGTCGTCCTCAGCAGAGCAACTACGAACGTCGTGAGCACAGGCCCAATCGGGAGTACAAACGCATCCAGAAGCCGGTGACAAAGGCGACTCCGTCGGTGGGACAGATGGTTAAGCGCTTCTTTAATTTGGTCTTCTTCTGGTGGAAGAAAAAATAAAGTAACACGGCCGTGGCGCGAAAGCGCCACGGCCGTGTCCTGAGCCGAAGGCGAAGGATCTGTCACGTGATATCCGGATGTTATGTGAAAGATCCTTCCTCACTGCGTTCGTCAGGACACGGCGCTGGCGCTTTCGCCCCAGCGCCTAATTAGAAGGAGCTGCGCTCCGTCATGCTGAGCGCCATTCGTCATGCTGAGCGCCATTCGTCATGCTGAGCGCCCTAGCACTCGTCATCCTGAGCGCAGCGAAGGACCTCCCAACTATCAGAAGAATCAACATCGCCTTCACTTTTCTGCTAGAAAATGCTCCCACGAGCAGTATCATATATAATATCATAAATGATATCGTTTATGATATTATATATGATCAGCCCCGTGAGGAGGAAACATGTCAAAAATAGCTCGATCAATACAATTTGATGAGATGCTGCTTAAAAAAACCGATCAGATCTCCAAGAAAATCAAGGTTTCAAGAAACAAAATTATCAATGATGCCCTAAGGTTATGGATTAAAGAAGTCGAAAAAAGCCTCCTGACAACGAGCCTCAAAAATGCATCGCACGAAATCCAACAGACCGAATCACTGGACAATCTCTGGGATAGCTCCTTGGTAGATGGACTCCGCAAATGAGCGCCGAACCCCGGAAATCCTATGGGCGAGGTGAGATCTGGCTGGTCAACCTCAATCCCAACCGCGGCAATGAACCAGGCAAAATCAGGCCAGCGCTAGTAGTGCAAACGGACCACCTGAATGGTGAAGGTCACCCTACCTGCCTGGTTTGTCCAATCAGTTCCCAACAGCATCGTGAAAATATTTTACGGCTGCCCATCACTATAAATGGCTTAGATAAAAATTCTTTTATTCTCGTTGATCAAGTGAGATCTATTGACGTCGATAAACGTTTTTTACAGCTGCTAGGCACAATCTCACCGCATACCCAAAATCAGGTCGATCTTGGTTTACGGTTGGTATTTAATTTGTTGTAATAGCCTTAGGAATTTTGGGGACACTCACTGTAATCGAAACTGATGGTTTTTCCAACGAGAAATTACCCATAAAGGTTTCGGCAGGTGTCCCCAAAATAACCGAAGATCACTTTAGCGCCTTGCATTCTTTTGGCATAGACGACCAAGCAGCGCAACCAGATCCACTCAATGATACGCAGCGCAAGGTGTGCTTTTTTTTATCCCAGCACGTTATAGTCATCGAGCTGCCAGCTGAAAACTTTCTATTACCATAGGAACAAGTAGGGACCAGTTTTTTAACAGTATCAGGAGTATCGCCTCCCGCTAAAACAATGCCGCTTGAGAAACTAGAAATAAATAAAGCTAGCATAATCAGGGTTTTAAGTGAAAAATATTTCATGATTCTCTCCTAAATAGGTTAGAGGGTAGTTAGGCGCCGGCGCAAGAATGTTACGGCCGTGTCTTGAGGACAAAGCCACAAAGGATCTCTCGGCTATCTTTGCGGTGAACTTTAAATACAATTTTGGGACACTCCCTGTAATCGAAACTGATGGTTTTTCCAACGAGGAATTACCCATAAAGGTTTCGGCAGGTGTCCCCCAAAACAACCTACAGTATACAAGATCTGAGCAAGACACTTGCTACACTTGATGATCTCGAACTGTGGCAGAGAACCACAGCCGCAGCCCAACAAGAAAAACACTGCTGTGCCATAGTCATTGCCCAT
>JAHFAI010000103.1 GCA_023250635.1 Deltaproteobacteria bacterium
TGCTAAAGATGGTTCCCACGAAAGTGCTAACTTACAAGTGTACTGCCAGGCTCATAATCACTTAAAGGGGGCATTGGAGTTCGGCTTACCGTGGAAGACCGGGGAGTCTTGAGAAATGGCGAGAGCAAAAAGTAGTGCAATTCAGCCGCTGACCTGTGTTTTTTGGGAGAGCTCGTTTTTCGTCCTTCGCTCACCTCTTTGCAAGGGCAGGGGGCTTAGGTGGGGTCAAATTTTATCCCCTTCGAGGGGATGGAATTTGACCCCACCTAAGCCTCCTGCCATGCTGGGGGTGGCGAGGAGCGAAATCCACTTCGAGGCCGGAGCAGGTGCCCCTAGAGCGTGGGATGGATTAACGACGAAGAATTCGCGCAGCAATAACCAAGCTGCACCAGCCAGCGCTGAAACAATGTCTCCTCATAGTCCAGAGCTGCACCCACCATAGCCTGCAGTCCGGGCACAGCAGCAATTTGGCGATTAATTAATTTGAGATGCTGGGTCTCTTCACGAATTATTTCTTGCAAGGAAAAACTAGCCCCGCTTTCCTGGAGGATTTGTTCATAGAGCGGGTAGAGCTGTTCAGCTCTTTTTTCTATTACCAAGGTAGTAAGCAAATAGCAGGCATGAGGGCAATGCTCTTTGTTGACACGGAGATGATGGCGTAGCTGACGACTAACCCACAAATCGAGAACGTCGAGATAGCGTTTTCCCAAGGGCAGACCTAAGAGCTGGCTCGCTTGCGGCGCTGCTCCCCCTAGCTTGCCACTAAACAGTTTGAACAACAAGGCATGTCGCGCTTCCTCGGCTGCGTGCTGCAATAAAGCAAGGGGGACCCGCCCAGGTACCTGCAGCCGGTGAATCTTCCGCGCACCGCAATGCTCCAAGTGACTCAGGGTTTCTAGCCAGCGTTGATGGAGAACCTCGGAAGCAACAATCTTTCGCAATAAGTGCTCAAGGGTATTCATGGAAAATATCCTCTTAGAAACTGACGAATAAGCCCATGAGCTTTCCCCAACTCTGCCGCAGTGATGCAGTAGGGGGGGAGAATATAGACTATATTGCCAAGGGGACGAAGGAGGACACCCCCATCCACAAAAAATTCCGCCATCGTCTCACCCAGCCCATTAAAATACCCCGTGCCTTCGGGAGTACGGATCTCCACTGCCAGGATGGTACCTTGCACACGAACATCGCTGCAAAACTCCCCTTCGGGAGAGGCGAGCAACTCGGCTCTAAATTGCTGGTGGGCTGCTTCAATGCTACGGCGGGCAAGCCTGCACGATTCGGCGAGGAGCAGCTCCAGGCTAGCCAAAGCCACCCGGCAACCCAGAGAATTTGCCGTAAACGAATGCCCGTGGAGAAAAGCCCGTTCTTTGCTTGCTCCCAGAAAAGCGGCAAACACAAACTCGCGAGCTGCGGTAACACTCAGGGGCAACATCCCTGCGGTAAGCCCTTTACCAAGGCAGATAATATCGGGCTGCTCTTCCATCGCCGACGAGGCAAATAAAGCACCGGTACGTCCGAATCCTGTCATCACTTCATCGGCTATGCAGAGGATTCCCGCTTGACGGGCCCGGGTGAGCAAAAGATCGAGACCGTGGGGATCTTGCATCATCATCCCCGCAGTTCCCTGGACCAGCGGCTCGTAGATAAACCCGGCAATATCATCGTGTTGATTGAGATGCTCGTCGAGCTGGGCAAGAGCGAGGCGGTGATCAGCATTCCGTAAGGGGGGATCAATGGCCAGCACTTCAAAAAATAAGGGCGCGAACGCTGCCGAAAACGGCGAGCGTGCACTAACCGCCATCGCTCCAAAGGTATCTCCGTGATAGCCGCCCCGCAACACCACGAATTTTCGTTTAGGGGTGCCCAGATTATACCAATATTGAATCGCCATTTTTAAGGCGACTTCTACTGCGGTCGAACCATTATCCGAAAAAAACACCCGACTCAGCCCCGGAGGCAAAAGCGGGACTAAAGCTTGGGTAAAACCCAGAGCTTCTTCATGGGTAAAATCAGCGAAGATCACCTGTTCAAGCTTGTGGGCTTGGGCGGCTAAGGCTTCGACAATATAAGGATGACAATGCCCGTGGAGGTTGACCCACCAGGAGGAAATCCCATCGATGAGGGTGCGTCCATCAGCCAGAAATAGCGTCGCCCCCTGGGCACGGGTGACCAGAGGAGCAGGCCGAGCTCCTTGATGCTGGGTAAAAGGATGCCAGATATGGGATTTATCCCAGTGTGCATAATCCATGTAAGCGCAAACTTTCTCGTAATAACGTTGCATAGTGAGCCATTACTGCTGGCGTCAAATCAAGGTTAGCAGGCAAAGCGAGGAGGAGCGGTAACTGGGTTTTTTCGAGGATAAGCTCCTCCAAACCCGGAGTACGCTCACCGTTAAAGACCAAACCCGCTATGGGTATAGCCCGAGCGCGCAGCACTTCCCAGGTCAACAGGGTATGATTGATGCTCCCTAGATAACACTTGCTTACCAACACCACCGGGCAAGCAAGATGAGCAATCAAATCAAGCATGGTTTCCCGTGCATTCAGCGGAACCAGAACTCCTCCTGCCCCTTCAATCACCAGATTTCCCTGCACCGCTGGCAAGAAAAAATCCTCCACCCTAACCTCAAGCCCCTGACGCCGCGCCGCCAAATGCGGACTCAGAGGATCGGGAAACACAAAGCGTTCACGAAAACTCGTAAAGGGGCTCGTCCCTACTAAACGCCCAACTTCTTGCCGATCAAGCCAGCTCAGATTACCCGCTTGCAAGGGCTTCCAATAGGCCGCCGCCAGTGCCCGAACCATCAGTGCCGAAACCACGGTTTTGCCTACCTCGGTACCAATGCCGCTTATAAAAAAGTGCACCGGTTACTCCTCTGCCCAACAATCGCCCCTAAGTGCTCAATTTCTTCGCGGCTATTAAAACTATGGACGATAATGCGGAGACGTTCCTCACCGCGACGCACCGTGGGCGAAAGAATCGCCATCACCGCTAGGTTCGCAGCGCTCAGCTCACTCCACACCTGCTGGAGTATTTCCCGCGAGGCAAAACGGAGACTAAAAATCGGCGAGGGCTGCTCCCCCCCGTTCAAAGCCCGAACAAGGACCTGACGATTCTCCTGCAAGCGGCTATAATCCTCCTGCCCACCCTTCTGGAAATGCTGATGGGCCAGAGCAATTGCCAGCACCTGAAACCCCGGCATTGCCGTGGTATAGATAAAAGAGTGACAAAAGTTAAGCAAGCTCTCCCGCAGCAGCGGGGCTCCCAAGACCACCGCCCCTTGCACCCCAAGAGCCTTGCCAAAGGTATGGACCCGGGCAAAAACCCGTTGCTCCAAGCCCAGGGCTACTACCAGCCCTTCACCACGAGGACCGATGGTACCGATGCCGTGAGCTTCATCCACGATCAAAGCGGCAGCAAACTCCTCGGCAAGCTCAACGAGCTTTCTCAGCGGCGCAAGATCTCCGTCCATAGAATAGATGCTCTCCACCACAATAAAGAGCTGCTGCACCTTACCCTGGAGACGCTCGAGTTTTTCTCGCAAATGCTCGCAGTCATTATGACGAAAATAATAAACCGCAGCCGGCGAAAGCCGGGCACCATTTTTAAGCGAGACATGAGCACGTTCATCGAGAATAAGTGCATCCCCCCGCTCCGCAAGGGCTGCAAACAAACCGCTGTTAAGGGCATAGCCCGAGTTGAACAACAAACCCGCTTCCGCTTTATACAGGCGAGCCAGCTCTGTTTCCAGAGCCATGATCCGCTGGCTATTACCACTCAACAGACGAGATCCCGTTGCCCCCAAGCTGCCCTCTGGCTCCGCTGCAAGTGCTGCTCGCAGAGCAGCATGCAACTCCGGCGAGCGAGCAAAGCCGAGATAATCGTTGGAAACAAAGTCCCCTACTTGTAGACCACCGGCAAAAAGCCCGGGTAGAACCCGCAGCTCCTGGTGTTTACGGCGTTGAGCAAGCTTTGCTTCAAGACGGGCGAGGAGCAGCGACATGGCAATACTCAAAGGGCTGACAGGCCTGCAAGCCGAGACGTTCAAACATCCCTTGATCGCTAGCAAAGTCAGGATTAGGGGTGGTGAGGAGTTTCTCCCCAGAGAAAATCGAGTTTGCTCCCGCCAAAAACAACAGAGCTTGTTCTGCCTCACTGCGTTCGAGGCGTCCTGCAGAAAGACGCACCACCGAACGGGGCAGGACGATGCGCGTTGTGGCGATCATCCGCAGCCACTCCCACAGACTCGTCGTTTGACGATCCCCCAAAGGGGTTCCAGGGACCGGGACCAGAGTATTGATCGGCACTGATTCGGGGTGGGGATTGAGACTCGTCAAGGTCAAGAGCATGCCGATTCTATCTTCTTTGCTTTCCCCCATACCGATTATTCCGCCACTACAGACGCTAAGCTCAGCCTTACGCACATTCGCGAGGGTGGCGAGGCGATCCTCATATTTCCTGGTGCTAATAATGTTTTTATAAAATTCTTTGCTGCTGTCCACATTATGGTTATAGGCGTATAGGCCTGCTTCTTTAAGGCGACGAGCTTGATTTTCGTTGAGCATGCCGAGGGTACAGCAAACTTCGAGACCTATTTTGTTAATACCGGCGACCATCTCGACTACGGTATCAAATTGGGCGTTATCCTTTACTTCACGCCACGCAGCGCCAAGACACAGACGCGATGCGCCTTTTGCCTTTGCTGCTTCCGCCATGCCCATAACTTCGTCATAAGACAGCAGCCCATGACGTTTTGTCGCAGTGGCATAACGGGCTGCCTGAGGGCAGTAATGACAATCCTCCGGACAGCCCCCCGTCTTAATCGACACCAGCTGACTGACCTGTACTTTACGAGGATCAAAATAGTGGCGATGGACTGTCGCCGCTTGAAATACCAATTCCATCAAAGGTAGGTCATATATCGAGGCTATTTCCTCAAGAGTCCAGTTGTGTTTTATTGCTTGCATAGAACTGCACCAAGCCTTGAGTAGTTGAGTTGCGTTGTGTTTATAGCCTGCTTTCACAGGGGCTCAGAGTATAAAATGTTTTAGCCAGTAGCAAGGCTCTGTTGTTTGTAGGCAAAATTATCCAGATTCAAGGAAGTGAGGAGCGAGCAGCGGAGCGGCCGTCTGGCCGTGAGCACGCGCAGCGACGAAACTGACGCCGAAGATGGGTGATTTTCCCTACAAACACCCTACAAACACGTAGAGAGGACGATGAGTAGCTGTGCAGCATAATACGTCGCCATAATCCACAAGGAGGCGAGAACGTAGGTGCCACGAAATTTCTGCCAGGCTAAACAGGCATCCGAAATCACAAAAAGCGTCGCCCCCAATGCCGCATAGAAAGAAGCTAAGGTGGGCGTACTATACAACCACGAACTGGCGCAGACGAGCATCCACGCTATAATCAGGGTATAAATAATCACCGGTAGACGCAAAGCCCCCAAAAAACCCCATAGTAACCAGATAAAAATGACGACCACCGGTACCAACAACACTACCGGCAACCAAAAAATAGTGCTGCTTTCATGCCAAAAACCATAGGCATAAAAAATATGCGCCACCAAAAAACTCAATAAACCAGCAACAAAACGCTTCTCCGGCCAGAGCAAAAAAACATCACCCACCACCGAGAAGAGCAGCCCCCCTAAAATTGGTAGGCGAATACTCGACTCCCAAAACCCTGGTTGAAGCAGCAATAAACTGCCAATCTCCACCATTACCAAGGGTTTGGTAATGACACAAATCTCGCGCCGATGAAACGAATCCGCAAAAATATGCGCAATTGCCGTCACCAAGATTAGAATTGACAGCCAAATCATCCCTTGTCATCCTCATCATCACTTAACGCCGTGTAATACACAGCACCATGGTAACTACTCAAGAGTAGTTACCATTCGCGATGAATTGTACTAGTAAGATCGCAAACGTCAACCCCAGAGAATTCTCAAGCAATGAATCCTCAACGCGCAATGCAGCTAGCTCTCGCTCTTGGCCTCAGTCTTTATTTCTCCCTGGTCTGCCTCAATAATCTGCTGGACTGGTCGAGTAATTTTGCCTTTGTCGAACATGTCCTCTCCATGGATACCATCCTCCCTGAGAGCTCCCTGGCTTGGCGCAGCATCACTTCCCCCTTCCTGCACCACCTTTGTTATGGATTTATTATCGCAGTTGAAGGACTGATTGCCGGCCTCTGCCTTGGAGGCTGGCGAGCAATGGTGCACACTGCCCGCTCCCCCTCTCGGGATTTCAAACAGGCTAAACACCTACTATTATGGGGCTTAGTCAGCGCCTACACCCTATGGTTTATAGGTTTTGTTGCTATTGGCAGCGAATGGTTTGCCATGTGGCAATCAAAGATTTGGAATGGAAAATCTACGGCAATGGATATCACCCTAGTCTGCTTAGGGAGCTTTTTGATCATCAGCTTAGATTGATAAGGTCATGAAATTTAGTTGTTTTTCCACTTAAATTTTAAATTCTAGACAAATTTTCAGCCCTAAGGTATTTAAGAGTGGTTTATCTGGCAAGCTAAGGAATTTTTGGCAAATTACTTGCCAGAGGTTATTAGAAAGTAGGGTGGATTCACCGTGTTAGTTGCTGAAACTACTGCATTAAAAGAGAGTCTTCGCAAAGCCCTGAGCGAATACCGGCGAGAGAAAGCTCATCTTTCATTGCGTGCTATTGCCAAAAATTCGGGGGTCAATCGTTACTTTTTAATGAAACTTCTCGACGAGAGCGACAGTTCAACCGCCTTAGATTTGAGCCAAGTGCTCCTCCTCGCTAAATTCATCACTCAACGCGAATCAGTTCGTGAAGCCATCGACAGCACCAGTCGCGAAGTTCAAGAGGTGCTCAAGCGAGTATTTGCGGTGGACTACGAACGCCCGAATTATTCAGTCAATTTATTTCAAGAGGTCGACCTCTATAATCCCGATAATTATTTTGTCCTGGTACTCTCCACTTATTCCCGTGGCACCAAACGCGAATACGTGCAAAAAATTCTTGGCGAGCGGGGCGAAAAAGCGCTGAGCGAATTGCTTGAACGCGGCTTGATTGTTAGCGGCGCTGACCACAGAATTCGTCTCGCTAAGGGTACGGATTTTGCCTGCTCCCTCGATATTTACAAACACCATATCCCCACCTATCTTAGATTTTTTTCACCGCAGCGATTTAATCAGAGCAGAAATAATCTGCATGTGGTATCTGAGGGTGTCAATCTTCAGGGGCTGAGAAAAATTAATCAGCTGCATAGAGAGTTTTACAAAAACTTGACGGAAATTGTGCTCGACAAAGAAAACGCAGGTGATATTCCTATGTTTTCATTCGGCTGCATGGATACCTTTCTTGAAAATCTACATGAGGAAAACTATGAAAGTGCTGCGCAATCTTAGGCTGTTTCCCTTTTTACTCTGCTTGCTCGTGGCAAGCCCCGTACTTCTAGCGAGTGAGACCCTCCCCTCCAGTGAGCGAGCAGGACCTAGTCCGGACAAAAGCAGCACGACCAGTACGAGCGCCAGTGATTCCACTAAGGACCGCAATGATGACAGCACCAATAAGGATGCAGGCCATGGCTTTGGTGCAGGGAGCTCTGCCGGGCCTGTCAAACGATAGCCTTCCTTAACAAACTCACTCTTCTCGCTTATCCCTTCACCCTGCTCGCCCCCCTGTTTATCCTATGGTATAGTAAAAAAGGTACGAGAAGCCTGCTTCTTGTACCTTCGAGTAATGCCCTTGTCGGCCTCAGGGAAGCGAAACAATGGCTCCTTTCGTACGTTGCCTACTATTCCTCGCTGCTCTAGGAGGGGGACACGCGCGCCCCCTCTTTGCCACCTCAATAACCGCCATCAATCTGCAACGCCACTTGGTCTACATAGATATAGGAATAGTGGGGGGATATGCCGAAGGCACCAAAGTCTGCTTTGTCGTAGATGACAATACCTTGATCTGTGGACTCGTCAGCCAAGCCGCCCTTTATAAGGCCCAAGTGACCGTAGAAGAAGAACTAGCGACCCTCTTTGCCGCTTTCAAAAAAAATCCCGAAAGCATTGGCATTAAATGGGTCAACCCACAAGCCCCTGTGGAGGTGGAAACCACGGAAAAAAACCATAAAATAATCCTCAAAAA
>JAHFAI010000143.1 GCA_023250635.1 Deltaproteobacteria bacterium
TGAATTTCTTGGCGCGTACTGAAACCATAGATGGGGAAGATGTTCCGGTAAGTCAGCAGTATTTTCGGGTGCTCAGTGCCTTAAAAGTAGGCTTTGTAAGCTACACGAAGCTTAGTGATAATTTCAGTCCGATTTTTGTTCTTAATTATTTAAATCATCCCACGGCTTTTTCGGTCTATCGTCCGGTGTTTGAGAATTATCTTGGTGGAAAAATTGCGGGGCGCTATACCCTACTGCTCCGAACTGTGCGCCAACCCAATGGGTACTTTTTCGGCCCCTTGCTGGGATGGGGAACTACTTTTAATGAGAATTTATCCTTAGATATTTTACTGCCCGCTCACGGGAAACTCATCTACACAGCAGACAGCAAGAACTATATTATCACCGCTGGTTTTGATGCCGATGCGCGGAATTTTCCTGCAAACGCTGATGGAGCAAAGGGGTGGTTTACAGGTTATCATGTGCGTGTATTTTCGCAGCTTAGTGTCTCAATTTATAAGGCGGTCTATCTCACTTTGCTTGGCGGTTATATTTATAGTGAGAATAATTTCTATGCTTATACCGATAAGTCGCCAACTTTTTCGTGGGCTGAAGAACCTACAGGATTTTTGGGTGGTGGCTTGGAAGCGAATTTTTGACGAGCAAGGAAGTTGCAAAGCAAAAGCCGATGGGTATAGAGTCTTCTTGGGGAGGAACTAAGATGAAAAAATGGCAGCCTTGTTTGAACGATACAGCGCTTTTGCTCCTGCGCCTCGGTTTTGGTTTAAGTTTAGCGCTGGGTCATGGCTTTGAGAAGCTTGCTCACTTGTGGGGGAGTCCCGGTCCCGTCGAATGGGCAGATCCCCTGGGGCTGGGGCCAGGTGTTTCTCTCTTTTTGGCAAGCTCAGCCGAGGGCCTCTGCTCCTTGTTGGTTGCTCTTGGTCTGGTGACTCGGCTAGCAGCACTCGGGCCTCTTAGCGTTATGATGACTGCTTTATTGGTTGTCCATGCCGGAGATCCGTGGGCAAAAAAGGAAATGGCCTTCCTCTATTTGCTCGGCTATGGGGTTATTGCCCTGGCTGGGGCGGGAAGACTTTCTCTTGATTACTTTCTTTGCCGAAAAAAATAAATGACGACTCAGGTCTTGATGCAGTTTTGAGTCGTAAACCATGCTATACACCTAGGCGTTATTGCTCCGTCACTATTTACGGGAGGGAATTCGCCTATGGTTCAGGAAATTATAACTGCAGGGCTCAGCGCCGATGATATGGCACTGACTCAAGAGTTCTTACAGCTGTGCGCGGTGGTTGCGGCTTTGCGTCATCCCCAAAGCGGCTGCCCCTGGGATTTGGAGCAAAGTCACCTAAGTCTCCGCCCTTATATGCTTGAAGAAGCCCAGGAAGCCGTCGAGGCTATGGGAGAAGATTCGCCGGAAGAGCTCTGTGAGGAATTAGGCGATGTGTTATTGCAAGTGGTGCTCAATAGCCAGATCGCTGCCGAACACCAGCACTTCACCTTGCGGGAGGTTGTGGGTGGTCTCCGCCAGAAACTCATTAGGCGACACCCCCATGTTTTTGGCAGCCCTGAAGAGCGCAGTCAACGAAGTCTCGAACAAATAGGGGCTCGTTGGCAGCAGATAAAAACTGCAGAAAAAGCCGAAAAAGCGGCACGTACTGGTAAAAAACCTAGATGATTCGTCTTGAAAATTTGGAAAAATCCTACGGCACAAAACTGTTATTTTCGGAACTTAGTTATCAATTCCCCGAGGGTGAAACCATCGCCCTGGTGGGTGATAACGGCGCCGGCAAGTCGACCCTTTTGGATATACTCTGTGGCTTAGAGTCAGCTGATGGGGGCTCTTTGTATATTCCTCCGCGGATGAGCATTGGCTACTTACCTCAGGAGCCCAATCCCCACCCGCAAGCCAGCGTGCGGGAAGAGTGTGAAGCGGGGGATCAGCTGGTCTTTGCTCTTAAAGAGAAGATGAGGGAGACCCTGGGGCTGCTCGAAACTTCCAGTGGAGAACTTGATCTCCATCGCTACGAACAGGCAGAATCTGCCTACCGTCTTGCTGATGGTTACGCTATCTCGGCAAAAGCGAGCACTATCCTCAGCGGCCTGGGCTTTGGGGAGCTGATGCAGGGAGCCGACCCTCTCTCCTTGTCCGGTGGCTGGCGGATGCGCTTAGAGCTTGCCAAGCTGTTTATGCGTAATCCTGAGTTTTTGATTCTCGACGAACCGACAAACCATCTTGATCTCCCCAGTCTGGTGTGGGTGGAGGCTTATTTACAGAGCTTTCCTGGCACAATTTTGTTTGTTTCTCACGATCGCGATTTACTCAATCGTTTGGCAGAGACCATTCTCCACCTTAATCAGGGTAAACTCACCGCCTATCCGGGAAACTACGATGAGTTTCTCGAGGCTTTTTCCTTGGTGCAGAGCCAGGAAGCCAAAGCGAAAGCCCAGCTCTCCCAGCAACGCAGGCAATTGCAAACCTTTGTGGATCGCTTTGGGGCAAAAGCCTCAAAGGCGAAGCAGGCCCAATCGAAGATGAAGGCAATTGGGCG
>JAHFAI010000104.1 GCA_023250635.1 Deltaproteobacteria bacterium
AAAAGCTTCCTCCCTTGCTAAAAACAGCATTGGTTAAGAGGAAAAAAGATGACCCTCCTTGAGGGAAAAATAGGCTGTTTTTTTGCTTGAGCCAACGACTTCGATGAGCCGCCCCCTGACCAATGAAGAGTAAGCAGGCAGTGAGTGAGCGCCTCCGATGCATCGAGCTATGCGCCGCGACTTCGATAAGCCGTACCCGGACCTGTGTTTTTTGGGAGGCTCGTTTTTCATCCTTCGCTCACCTCTTTGCAAGGTAATGAACGAGGGAAAAAAATTAATCACATATAGCTGTGGACGGGACACGGAGGTTTCAAGGGTGTGGGGTAATTGCGATAATAGTGATTGTCTTTTTCTGAGGACCATAGAACCAAAATATCCTATACGCTCCTGGCGTATTATTTTGCGCATACGCCTCGAAGACCTCTTCACCTATGTGACCAACTAGGGAGGTGAATTTGTGTGTATTTAGGCCCGGATGTCGCGGATCATGTCCTAATAATCGCAGAGCCTTCGATACAGCCTTATATTTCGCTATTTGAGATGGATTATTTCGTAGGGCCAACAGATTTTTATGGGCTTCGTCTGTCAACTCAAGAGTGTACAAAACTATTCTTCCTCGGCTAAAAGAGCCATATCTAGAGGGGATGTTGCACCCTTTTGGGCGTCTTCGATCCCTTTGTGTACGCTAGCTAATGCTGGCCGGTTTTTGTAAAGCCAGACCTCACGGACAGGTATATCTAGAGTGGGTTCTAATATTATTCTCCCGTCTGGATCGCGGGTAGCGTTAAAACCAGTTACATGCTCATCGACCAATTTCCCGAGAGACAAACGACGTTTACCATCTAATTTGATTTTTACTGACCGGAGCATATGGTGCCCTCCTTCTAATATAGTTAGGCCGTGGCGCGAAAGCGCCACGGCCGTGTCCTGAGGAGCAAAGCGACGAAGGATCTGTCACGTGATATCCGGATGTTATGTGAAAGATCCTTCCTCACTGCGTTCGTCAGGACACGGCGCTGGCGCTTTCGCGCCAACGCCGTGTTATCGGGCAAAATGGAAATAAAGTAAAGTGGGAAAATACCATTATGGGAGATAACGCTAATGGCATTTTTCACTTAAGGTAATTAACCCTTAAACATCAGGCTGTTCAGTTTCCGGTGTACCAATCTGTTACCAGTAAACTGAGCGCTGAAACCGCCTGCTGAACTGAAGCTGACCCTGACCAGAAACCGCCCGTCTTCTCGCCAGTGGTTGTTCCCCTGACCTCGATCACGACTGCAAAGTCTTGTTGGATAAAGTTCACGAGAAACTTGTTTCTGAAGCAGCTGATCTCCATTCCCAAAGTGGGGGCGACACCTCTTCCCAGGGATCCAGATCCAGATCCAGGTCAAGCTCGCCGCACCCCCATCACCATCGCTCTCCTAGCCATAGTAGTCAGGGCAGCCATAGTAGTCAGGGCAGCCAGCACTAATAGTTTGCCCTTACATTTAGAGCACCACGACCGATGGCTGGGGAGAAAAAGGTCCGGAAATCTTGACCGTGAGCTTCTGCTGCACATCGGTGTTGGTTATCGCAGAGATAATAAAACCAAACTGCTCTTTAAGATTTTTACTGAGCTCAATTCCTAGCTCAGCCTCGATATGGGACTCACTGAGCTCAGGTTTCTGAGTAATATTCCCGGTGATTTCAACCAGCAAATCATTGGAAACAAAACCAGACTCCTTAGCAAAGGTCAGGGTACCCTTGCTAATCTCTGCGCTTATTATAGCTTTATTAAATTCCTGATTGTCGATGGGTAACTCCCCGGCGCGACTCCCCAGGGTAAAATTAAACAAACTAAGGGAGAGATTGCCCGAGGTTTTAGCCGCATCGTTAGTATTGATCTCTAAAGCCACATCAGCATTTAAGGTCCCTCCCACCTGCAAGCCGGTAAGCAGGGGGGCAACCAGCATATTGATATCCTCACTATGGGAATACTCAGCAAGGAAATATTCGGCAAGATCCTTGATGGCGAAATCTCGGCTGGTTACATCAACGCTGGAAGGAATCACCCCTTTTTGCTGGAGTAGCCCAAAGAGCGGTAGGGAAACACTCCCCGTCAGCTGGCCCTTGTGTTCATCTTCAACATAAAGTTTGGCCCGCAAGGAAGCAAACAATAAATTAAGTGGACTAATCGAGACATCAACCCGCCGCAATTTGATCCCCTTGCGTCCTGGTTGATCTACCGCCACCCCATCGATCCGCACTCCCAAAGGAAAATGCGGGGTAAGCTTGTCCAGGCGCAGGGACATCCCGGTTGCGGCCGAGAGTTTGGTAACCACGGCCTCACGTAAAACCGTATAAGGAAACATCAGGTAGAAAAAAAAGAGAAAACTTACCAGGCCAACGAGGATTAACATCCCAATAGACGAAAATCGTTTCATCGCTTGTTACTTCCTTACGAATTAACTTGATAACCGCGGAAAATAGTTTCTACATCAAAAAACAATTTATCGCCATAGAGACCGGTTATTTTGAGGTTCTGAATGCGTACCAAGTTGCCGTCTTTTTCTACCCGCACGAGAAAATCAAGCAGCTTAGGAATAGATATTTTAGTAATTCGCACATCTACGTGTACTTCCTCAATTTTTGCGGCGAGGAGATTGTTAGGGTCGGGATCAACAGGTTTTTCTCGAATCTCTTTGATTTCCATATTGAGGTCGCGAGAGATTTTTTCGAAGTAGGGCTTAAAAACAAGGCCTTTGGTCTTGTGAGCAACTACCCCGACAAGTTTATCAAAGCGCCCATTGGCTACCGCCGCATCGGCTTTTAAGGCTTTTACGCGATTCAACGCCAAAAACACCTCGTTCAAATCATTTTCTAAAGCGGCGACTTGCAAGAAATACAGAGAAAACGCCCCCACCACAAAGGTCGAGATCAGCCCTACCAAAACCCCGATCGCGGCATTGCGCTGGGTGGGATCAAGCTTATAGAAACTATCCATAACGAAATCAATATGCTCGTTATTGACCCCGAATATTTTTTGTCGCACTATCTGGGTGATACCACGAACACCACTGCTGAGTCGATCTTTTGCTTCACTTACGCTTGTCATACCACCTGCCTAGCTTAGCGGTTTATTCTTAGGAATATAGTGGGCTTCAATCACTGCTACTTTTACCTCTGCTCCCGGTTTGGAATCAGAGGATTTTTCTTCGATCTGATCAAACAGCGGCATCTCTTTCAGGGATTTCTGGAACTTAGCGATAATATCAAAGGAATCTGCTTCGATGCGCAGCACCAATTTGCCGCTACCATCGGGTCTCGTCTCAAAACGGTATTCCACCACGTTGATCTTAATAGCAGCGGGCAGGTGCTCACTGATTTCTTTAAGGGAAAGCAAGGCCCCACTATCGGCATTCGTTTGCATAAATCCGTCGATTGCCCGATTGAGATTTTGGGTGTGATCGCCGATGATACTTTGGGCATCGGTACTGATTTTTGCAAAGGGAAAAGCCCCGCTTTTATATTTCTTTTGTAGTTCTGGGGTCAATTCTGCCAGAAATTCTTCTTTAAAATGCTCTTTGAGCGAAGTGATCTCGCGATTGAAGGCAAAGTACTTTACCGCATAACTAATAGTCATTAACAACATTGCAAAACCGATCATTTTGCAGGCGAGATTTGCCCAGCGAAAAATCGATTCATAATCTTGAATATAGGCAAAAGGTCCCTTGCGGAAATTGATTTGCGAATGCCGTTTGAGACTGGTTACTCCGCGCAAGCCTACAGCAATACCCTGAATCATCGAAGGAAGTTGGGGAAGGAGAGCACTATTAATTTTGAGGTTGGAGTTGGCGATAGTGATCGCTTCACAATCGATCTCGAGAAATTCTGTCAAATAACGATCGACCCCCTGCATGACGCTTGAGCCACCAGAAAGGTGAATTTTGTGGAGAGGGGTTTTCTCCCATTTTTTAAATGAGTAGAGGGTGCGTCCCAGCTCCTTAGCCAAGGTTTGAAAGGCGCTGCTGAGCCGTCGCGCCACCTCGGCATCCTCGGGGGAGAGCCCGCTTATATCAGCTCCGGCAGTCAAAATTCGACTGACCCGATGCTTAAGGCGCTGGGCTTCGCTATAGCTCAATTCCAGATCCCGAGCCAAGAAATCGGTAAGGTAACGTCCTCCGAGATTGATCGAGCGGAACATCCTCAGCACCCCATCTTGGAGGATACAGACCGAGGTTTTTTCGTGACCAATATCGACGATGCCATAGAGCTTATTCGGCTTGGTATTAATGTGGGGAAAGAGATTAAAGAAGGCGAGACTATCCACATCGACAATTTTGGGGTCGATGGCCACTTGCTGGAGATGACGGAGGAAGCTTTGCATAAAGCTCTTCTTGGTCATCACCACCAGCACCAGCGTTTTATCATGTAATTGCCCGATAAGCTGATGGTCGGCGATCATCTCCTCGAGATTGAACGGTACCGAATCTTCGATTACCGAATACACCGCGGCTTCTATTTTACGGGGATCAGCAAAATTAAAGGGAATCAACCGCGAGGAGATATATTGTCCCGATAAAGCGGTAAGAATGCGGTCTGCGCCCAGCTTGTTTTCCTGAAAAAGTTGCTCGAGGCAGGTAGGAATTAAGATGTTGGGATCGATCTCGTCGATGGGAGGAATAACATTGTAATAATAATTGGTAATTTCATAGGATTTAAAGCTATTGATAATCTCAATCGCCTTAACTGAATAGCTGCCAATGTCGAGACCTATGATTTTTTGCATCGCTCAACTCTTTCTTCGCAATCGTCTCAATTAAATCGCCAGTACAGGATTCTTAGGGCTCTTTTTTCTTTAAGGCTCTTGCGAACCTCATCGGCTTCTTTGGGATCAAACTTTTGTACCACCGCCACCAATTCACGCCTTTGATTGCCGGTCTCCGCGGTAACCGTCATCCTAAAGACTTTTGAGCGCACCCCAAACCAGGTGCTGGGGTCGGATTTTTTTGCTCCGGCATCGCTTGTGCTCCCACTGTAACAGGCATTTTCCTTCAAAAATTTGCCAATGTCTTTTTGGTCAGTTACTCGAGCTTCGCTCTTTTTGTTTGCCGTAAAGAGACTTTGCGCGAATTTCTCGGCGCAGGCCGAACTTCCCGCCTCTGGAACCAGACTTGCTAACATCTCCCGTGGTACGCTATTGATGTTTAGGGATGAGCCACTTTCAACCTTGGCTTTGTTGAAGGGATACACCGTCAGATAGGGCGAGAAAATAGTAAAAATCTCATCATCCCACCCCGATACCAGTTTCAGCTCATCCACGCTATCGAGGGGGGCACGTTTCGCTTTATAGGGTACTTTCCCACGCTGATATTCCTGATCTTTGTCGCCAAGACCGCTCTCTGCAGACGCTTGGTTCGTGCTGCTCACATAATCTAAGAGCCGATAGACCAATTGCTCGCCTTTTAGGTCCCGTTTTTGGAGATAGGCTTTTTCCACAGGGCCGGAGAAGAGCCGTAGCAAGAGGGTCAGCACCCGCTCATCACGAATAATAATATCATTGACGTTAATCTTTGCGCTCTCATCTTCGATTTTAACCCCAAAAGAATCCTCAAACTGGCGCATTTGCTCAGCGATATCCCCATTCATCAACTTTCCCAATTTAAATGGATCCTCCTCACTGCGCGCACTGGCTTTAATCAAGTCAACCGTTTTAGCCCCAAAGGGAGGCAGCTTATTGAGGATGTTCCATAAACTTTGCGGCCCATCCATGGGATCCTGCTTCATCGGTCCCACCAGTTTTTCATTGGCTCGGACCAGGTCAATGGCATGACTCACACTGAGAAAAAAAGCCGCCAGATTATACCCAGATTTTGCCAAATACTCCGCTTTTATCCGATCACGAGTACCGCTTGCCAATTCAACTTGCACCGAGGTGGAAACAATCATCTCGGCAATCATGCTGACCATCACCACAATCACCATCACCGCGATCAGCAGGGAAACCCCTCGCTGACTTTGCTGCTGCTGTTGCTGTTTACCAGCCCCAACCGCCACAGGAAAGCCTCCATGGCGAAGCAGGCTTTTGCTGAAGTCGGCATTTTTACAATATTTTTTCATGTTAACAACCGATTATAACCTAAAGGATCCCATTCGGGATTTTGCCGATGGAAACTCAAGACCAAAAGGAAGGTAAACCACCGTGCTAAAATGCACCGTAGCCGGATCCTCCTCATTGTTTCCAGGGCTACCAGCTCCTCCATCAGCGCTTTCTTCCCAAGCCCGCAGAGTGATGCGTACCAAAGACGGCAACTTGCTTTCTTTATCGCCCCTGCTGCTATCCCAACCGTCTCTACCCCAGTCATCGCCCAGCCAGGGATCAAATTGTAGGGTAGCAATGTTAGTCGCAATCATCTCCATCGGCGGCAAATCTCGAGTCGAAGCTGCCTTTTCGGGAATGCGAGGAAATTCTCCGCGATACAGATTGCGCCGCCCTGGCTGCTTTTCCGCTGGCTTAAGCTGATAAACCACGTAGGAAAGTTCAGATTCCTTCGCGTTTTTCTCAATACTTTGATGCCCCATATAGGTCATGGTGAGCACATCGTTATCACCCTCCCGGGCAATTCTAAAAATCGTTCGCTGTCCCCCACCAGAACGGGCCAGCTCCTTACTGTTGATGATAAAGGCGAGACCGATATCGTCGGAAAGGCGTTGGAGAGCGGTATTGACGCCTTGGGTAGTGCGCCCCATTGCCGACAAGCCCATGCGAATATCAAAGCTCGAACGCAGCAGCTGAGACACCGCCATGACCAGCCCCACTAAAATGGTCAGGGTGATAATAACTTCAAGCAGGGTAAAGGCCCGCTGATGATCTGGTCGCACGGGTAGCATCATGGCAGATCCTCCTCGGGGGGAATATCAGGACTGTGACCTGCTCCACCTGCTCCACCTGCTCCACCTGCTCCACTTACTCCACCCGTTGCTCCACCTGCTCCACCGACACCACCAGGCACAGGTCCCTTGTCGGGGCCATCTTTGCTGAGCGGTTGCTGCTGCTCAATAAAATCATCCACGGGAATTTGGTTGGTCAACAGATAAGTCAGGGTCGTACTCGAACGTTCGCTCCCTTCAGGCCACCATACTTCTACCTGAGCAATTTTTAAAATCTCGTTACCAAACATCTCTTTCATCTGCCCTTTAAACACGTCAAGCATGCCGACGAGAGGAGATTTTTTGCCTTCTGGTCCAAGCAAGGCTTCACCCAGCATATCGACCAACGGCAGGGGCCAATTCTTGATAGTCACATTATATTTATAATCACAACGAAACTTGGGGTCTTTGGGACAGAGCTGCTCGTCGAAGTCTTGATCACGCAGTTCAAACTTAAATTCCTTAATATCGTAGAAATTCCTCCCCCATTCAATCTTTGCCATTACCGCCTTAGCAAGCCAACTGGCTTGGGTTACTTTGCGATTATATTCGCCCAGCACCAGGGAGCGCCCCTGCACATTGCTCACTTCGAGAATAACGGTTACCAGCAGACCAAGAGCAAAAATGGTCTCTACTAGGGTAAAACTCCGTTCACCGTCCTTGCCGGGGTGTTTATTCTTTGCCGCTATGAACATTCAGCTCCTCATATCCCGAACGCACATCGGCAGTGCCTAAGTTTGAATCAATAATCACCGTATACGGGGGCTGATCGGGATCCACTTCCCGGGGGCCTTTTTTAAGGTGAATATGCATAATGGTTCGTTCCACATACCCGCGGGGGAAAAAATACACCATGGCCAAGGGCTGTTCTTCGCCTTCGCCAAGGCTTACCGGCTTATGGTGATGCTCGGCTTGCAGATCTTTGAGGAGGAGAAAATCACCGAGAGCCCGCTTATCCCAGCCCATGCCTTCAGGAGCTTCCCAACCGGGCTCTTGCAGTGCGTTTTTTGCCTGGAGCACCGGCGAAACGGGAGGAATCGGCGCATCGCTCTTGGTGTCCTTAAATCCTTC
>JAHFAI010000029.1 GCA_023250635.1 Deltaproteobacteria bacterium
TCCCGCAGTGCTTGCCGATCTTGCCGCAGGAAAAATCAGCCTCTGCGTCGCGGGTAAGCTTGCTCCTCGTCTCAGCGAAAAAAACCAACACCGTCTCTTGCCAGCTTGCCACGGTAAAACGAAACAGGAGGCCGAGATCATTATCGCCAAAGAAAACCCCGCTTCCCTGGGGAAATCTCCCGCTAACAAAACGGTGATCCTTCCCTTAAACGAGGATTTTTTTGCAGTGCGTCTGCCCATGCATAAAAATCTGCTCGCCAAACTGCAGCGCTGTGCTGAATTATTGGGCGTGGCCTCTATGCAAGCCCAGTTGCCTGAGCTTCTAGAAAAAATAACTGACATAGCTCTGGCAGCAAAGGACCCAGCTATAAAAGCCGCACAACGAACTGCACGAAAAAATCCTAGGCCTCCTAAGGCTGAACGAAAGAACCCCAAGCCTCAGACTCAAATCGTTGCACCACAAGGGAGTGAGAACTCCAGGGAACAATCTGCTCCTGACTCGCCCAGACTAAAAAAAGATGCTTCTTCACCGCACAAAAAAAGAAGCCGAACAATTCCTGCAGCTACCCGCCGAGAAGTACAGAAACGCGCTGATTTTCAGTGTGAATACCGTAGCAGTGAGAACAGGCGTTGTACCCAGAAGGGGAGCGTCGGAAATTTAGTGTCTCTACGTAAGCCGTCCATTATACGGAGATAACTGATTCTTGCGGAGGTTCTCATTCGCCGAAGCGGCTCGCAGTTTCGCGCCATCGACGAGTTAGCCTAATATATTCAGACTTCATGCCACCTTTTAAAATTCCTCACCAAAGGAGACATCCCCACTCACCCCAATTTGGTAAGCAGCAACTCGGCGTTCAAAAAAGTTTGTCAGTTCCTGCACATCTTGCAGCATCATAAAGGAGAAGGGGTTGGTAGAACGATATACCGGCGCGATTTCCAAAGCGGCAAGACGCTGATCAGCAATAAATTGCAGATACTGATGCATATCTTCCTTGCTTAAGCCGGCAACCCCGTAGTTAAGAACATCGTCAGCAAAAATCATCTCACAAGCAATTGCCTCGTCGAGCATTTTAATTACACTGCGCTCTAAATCGCGATCGAACAAGTCTGGCTCTTCTTGGCGCGCCTGCTTGATAACCGCAAAAGCAAAGTTCATATGACAACTTTCATCGCGAAACACCCAGTTAGTGCCCGATGCTAGTCCGTGCAAGAGCCCTTTGGAACGCAGGAAATAGACGTAGGCAAAAGCGGCAAAGAAAAACAAGCCCTCGATACAAGCGGCAAAGCAAATTAAGTTCAACAAAAACTGGCGACGATCTTCGCGCGTTTCCACGCGAGAGAGATTGCGAATCCCCTCCATCCATTTAAAACAGAATTCACCTTTTTGGCGAATCGAAGGGATATTTTCAATGGCCCGAAAAGCCTGGATCCGTTCCTGCTCGTTCGGCAGATAGGAATCTAAGAGCGTCAGATAAAACTGCACGTGCAGAGCCTCCTCGTACAACTGCCGAGAAAGATACATCCGCGCTTCGGGGGAGTTGATATGCTGATAGAGGTTCAGCACCAGATTATTCGCGACGATGCTATCGCCGGTGGCGAAAAATGCAACTAAGCGATTGATCAGATGGCGTTCCCCCTGACTCATCTTTTCGAGATCGGAGAGATCGGTACTAAAATCAACTTCCTCCACCGTCCAAGTATTTTTGATCCCATTGCGATACATCTCGTAAAACAGGGGGTATTTCATCGGACGAAGAGTCAAGTCATAGCCAGGGGAGAGCAACATTGCACATACCTTATAAACGCTTTCTAGGAGCAGGATTCACAGCTTTCAGGATTCTCAAGGGAGCAAGCTACCGCTTGCTGAGCACTAACCGTAGCCTTATTAATCTTAGTCGCACCGCGACTACGCACATAGTAGGCCGTCTTGACGCCCCGCTTCCACAGGTAAGCATACATAGAAGAAAGCTTGCCTATAGTGGGTTGCTCGACAAACAAATTCAACGACTGCCCCTGATCCAAAAAGGCCCCACGCTCAGCTGCCATATCGATCAACACCCTCTGGGAAATTTCCCAGACCGTGCGATAAAGCTCGCGCAATTCTGCGGGGATTTCTTCGATATGCTGAATCGAACCGTCACCGAGGGTGATTTTTTGGCGCATCCCCTCGTCCCACAAGCCCAGACGACGAAGATCTCCAACCAAGTAGGGATTGATCTGCAAGAATTCGCCCGAGAGCGTTTCGCGTTTAAACAAATTCGATAACTGCGGCTCGATACACTCGTAGGCACCGGTAATCGAGGCGATGGTAGCGGTTGGCGCAATGGCTAGCAAGAGTGAATTGCGCAAGCCAAACTCTTTGATCTCTGCCTTGAGTTTATGCCAACGCTCGAGCTTAGCAGGAACAACCCCCCATAAATCAAACTGCAGATCTCCACGCGAGGCCCGCGTCTCGGCAAAGGAGCGGTGCGGGCCCAATTCCTTGGCCAAGCGATTAGAGGCTACTAAGGCGTGATAGTAAATCTCCTCCTGAATTTTTGTGGACAAGGCCCGTGCTGCCTCGCTACCAAAGGGTAGCTTGAGCTGAAAAAACACGTTTTGCAAACCCATTATCCCCAAGCCTACGGGGCGCCAGCGAGAATTGGCCGCTTCAGCCGTCGCGATCGGATAGAAATTGATATCGATCACCCGATCAAGATACTTCACTGCTAATTCCACGTTTTCTGCTAAGAGAGCAAAATCAAACTGACCATCGACTACATAGCGAGTTAAGTTGATCGAGCCGAGGTTACATACCGCAGTTTCTTGAGCGCTGGTAACTTCCAAAATTTCGGTACACAGATTCGAGAGATGAATCACATTGCCAGGCAGCAGCGTCTGATTGCCCTTGCGGTTGGCGCTATCTTTAAAAGTCATCCAACCGTTACCGGTCTGGGCCAGTGTCTTCATCATCGCCCCATACAGTTCCCGGGCCTTAATCTGGCGACGAAACTTACCCGCTGCTTCTGCAGCTTCGTAGGCAGCCTCAAAGGCTTCGCCATAGACTTCGGTCAACTGGGGCACATCCTTCGGGTCAAACAAGGACCAATGCTCGTCGTTTTCGACCCGCTTCATAAAGAGATCAGGAATCCAATTGGCTAGATTAAGGTTATGAGTACGAGCAGCCTCATCGCCGGTATTATCGCGAAGAGATAAAAAGTCGAAAATATCCGCATGCCAGCTTTCAAGGTAAATACAAGCAGCACCTTTGCGCTTGCCTCCTTGATTTACCGCCGCTACCGAAGAGTCCAGAGTCTTTAAAAAAGGAATAATTCCATTAGACTTGCCATTGGTTCCCGCAATCAGCGAGCCGCGGCTACGTACCCGTGAATATGACACGCCGATACCACCAGAGAACTTCGACAACAAGGCAATGTCTTTATACTTATCATAAATGCTCTCCAGACTGTCCTCGGGAGAATCCAAAAGATAACACGAGGACATCTGCGGATGGCGGGTCCCGGAATTAAACAGAGTCGGGGTCGCCGGCATGTAATGAAACGTCGAGATCAGATTATAAAACTCCCTCGCCTCCGCCTCGGTGGTGCTCAATCCGCAGGCAACCCGCAGGAAAAAATACTGAGGTGACTCGATAACCTTGCGGCTCTCCGGGGCCTTTAATAGATAGCGATCATACACCGTGCGCAAGCCAAAATAGTCAAATAAATAGGTTCGCTCGGGCTTAATTATGCCGGCAAAGCTCTCCCTATCGGTATTGACCAAGGCATAGAGCTCCTCGCCGAGGAGACCGCAGGCATAGCCCTTCTCCACACTCTGGCTAAAAGAGTTGATCCCCTGTTTGCGCAGCTCTTTATCGATACTGAGCGATAAAAGGCGCGCCGCAAGTCGGCCGTATTCAGGCTCTTGGGCGATGGACATTGCCGCCGTTTGAATCAACCACTGATCAAGCTCGGCGATGCTTGCGCCATCATGAATACCGCGGATGGTATTGGCCACCAACTGGGCCGCATCAATATGCGCCAAGTCACGACTGAGCTGCTCCACCAACTTGACCAGCCAGATTTCTTCAATATACGTTGAACTACCATCGTCTTCGAGCAAACGAAGCCGACGTTTATGGCTCCCTTCGCTGATTATGGGGGCAGCAAGGGGCAAATACGCCAAATACGATGGAGAATAGCTCTCGAGTGTCATAGCGGATATACCTTATAACCTTAGGACGAATTACCTGAGTTAATGAGCCAAATTTAGGAACGATACCAAACGGAGCAGCTTAACTTTATGGCGATGAAATGAACAACAACGCTTACCAATAAAAGCATATCTAGTGTCTCGTCCAGCGGTCAACCCTAAATGTAGTGTTTTAGTCTCGCGAAAATCTTTATGCGCTAGGCTACGAAAAATATTGGGAGTGTCGGAGGAAAAAAAATTATACCACAGGAACTAAGGCTACAGGAGCAGAAAAATTATCGGATGACCAGCAGGAAAATACGCAGATCTTACCCAGAGAAGCCGCGCGTATGGCATACTGGACCAAGATGAGGAAAAACATATGCCGTTTTTTTATACAGAACAAAATGCTATCTACTACGAAAGCATTGGTGAACGCGGTCCCTGGCTCGCTTTGCTCAACGGCTATACCCGCAGTAGCAGGGATTTTCGTCTCCTCGCCAAAAGACTGGCCAGTAAGCAGCTGCGGGTTTTACTCGTGGATAACCGCGGCAGCGGCCAAAGCAGCGCTGCACCCGGCTTTACTATGGAAGACCTCGCTGCTGATCTGGCCCAGATCGCCGCATCCTTGGCAATCGAGCAACTGACTGTCGTGGGTGTTTCTTTCGGCGGGGTAATTGCCCAATGTGTGGCCAGGAACTATCCCCAGCTGGTGGAGAGACTGCTGCTGGTCTCCACCGCAGACAAAAAAAACTATTTTCAGCTTAGCAGAACCTGGCCTGAAGATTTAGTCGCCGCTGAACAGGAGCTAAGCCCTCTGGTAAGCGCAGGGTTTCGTCAGGCAAATCCCCTGCTCTTTCAAGCCTTATGCAAAAACATCTGGCAGGGGAGCAGAGCTCCCGGCTTCCGCCAACAAGCGGAGGCTCAACGGGCAGCCCTGCTGGACTACCTCGAAAGCCCCTTGCAGGCAAAGAGCATCACCTGTCCTAGCCTGATTATTCACGGCGAGCAAGATGCCATGGTACCTTGCCAAGCAGCCTATGATTTGCAACAAGCTATACCCCAAGCGCGTTTGCAGCTTATTCCGGAAGCGGGACACCTGCTCTTGGTGGAGAAGCCTGCAGAGTTGACTGCAGCTATCGGTGAATTTATAAGAGGCCCTTCTTGAACCAGCCCATAACCGACCCTTTGATCGTCGTCTCCGACATCCACTTGCTGGCTGAGGGGGACTCCCGCGGAAAAATCCTCCTTGCTGCTCTCCAGCGCATCGATACCTCTGCCGTTCGCTATCTTGTTCTTTTAGGAGATATCTTTGACTTCTGCTTTGGAGCGAGCCGTTACTTTCAGCATAAATTCGCTCAAATCGGTAAGGAGCTCACTCGCCTTAGTCTCCATGGTGTTGAAGTTATTTACCTCCAGGGCAATCATGAGTTTGCTCTGAAAAACCTGCCCTGGCCTGGAGTACAGCTGAGCGCGGCTACAAGTCACCTTATCCGCCTGGGCGATACCCGCATAGCCCTTACCCACGGAGACTTACTTGGCGCTCCCTGGCATTACCGCTGGTATCGGCGTTTTTCGCGCAGTTTTGTTTTTAAAAGCGCTGGACTTGCCCTGCCTCAAGGCTTCCTCGATCGTCTAGCCCTCTCTATTTCCCGCAAGTCACGAAAGCAGGGTATGACGCGAAAAATCGATCACCGCCATATTATCTCCCATATGCGTGCCTGGTATCTCCAACAAGGCTGCGACCACGGCATCGTCGGGCATTTTCATATTCCCTACCAGCTCCACGAGAGCCGCGGAGAGCTTCTCTGCCTCGAAAGCTGGGATCGCCCCAATTACCTTGCCTTCGGCGAAGGTAAGTTTCGACGGGTTTACCTAGACCCTGAGTAGTTAGTCGCTGGCGCGAAAGCGCCAGCGCCGTGTCCTGACGAACGCAGTGAGGAAGGATCTTTCACATAACATCCGGATATCACGTGACAGATCCTTCGCTTCGCTCTGGACACGATTTTGCTGAAAAAGGGCGCCGGGAGGCGGCCCTTTTTCAGCAAAATCTAACTACTCAGCACTTTTTCAACTACTCTTATTCCGTTGCTTAACTGGCTCTAATGTACTAGGGAAGGCAGGGAACTATTCCCCCTTCAGACAAAAGCCTAGTGGATGCCATGAATCTTCTCATCACCGAGCTCTTTAAAAGCATACAAGGCGAATCCAGCTGGGCCGGTAAACCCTGTAGCTTTATTCGCCTTACTGGCTGTCCTTTGCGCTGTCGCTGGTGCGATTCGGTTTATACCTTTAAAGGCGGTGAAGCCATTTCCCTTGAGGAAATTTTAGCCAGAGTAGCTCATTTTGGCCTGCCCTTAGTAGAAGTTACCGGTGGCGAACCCCTAGCCCAAGCAAACTGCATTCCCTTACTGCAGGCCCTGGCCGACCAGGGCTATACGGTGCTGCTGGAAACCAGCGGAGCCCTCTCTATTGCTGAGGTTCCCCCAAGCGTCCATATTATCATGGACCTCAAATGCCCCGGCAGCGGGATGGAGGAGCGCAATCTCTGGGAAAATATCCCAAAGCTTGGCGCCAAAGATGAGGTTAAATTTGTAGTTGCTGACCGCCACGACTTTGACTGGGCCTGCGGGATAATTCGTAAATACCGCCTCGATGAACGTTGCCCGCTGCTCTTTTCCCCCGCCTGGGGACAGGTACAAGCTAAGGATCTTGCCGCATGGATCTTAGAGGAAAACCTCGCCTGTCGCTTGAATTTGCAACAGCATAAGTATCTGTGGGGACCTCGGGCCAAGGGCGTATAAACAAGCAGCGGCTGAGGTAGGCGAGCCAGTTATCCCGCAAAATTTCCCCGTTTCGCGAAAGAAATGATTCAGGATGAAACTGCAGACCCCAAGCCCAGGCCTTCCCTTGGGGGCGATATTCTAAGGCCCAAATTTCTCCATCGGCACACCGCGTCGTTACCTGCCAATCAGGGGCAAAGACACTTTGAGCATCAAGCTGCAAGGAATTATAAGTGGCCATTTCCTCTTCGCAGGGCATGCCAGCACCAAAACCCAGGCGATCGTAAAAAATTAGCTTCTTCCTGCGCCCATGGAGGGGCTTAGCCGCACGAATTATCGTACCACCAGCAGCAACGCCGAGAAGTTGATGGCCGAGACATATCCCTAAAATTGGCACCACTCCCAGCTTGGCGCGAATAAGCTCTAAGGTCGAGCCCGCCTCCAAAGGACTGTGAGGCCCCGGTGAAATTACCAGCGGAAGGGAACTCGCACCCAGCGCCGAGATTTTTGTGGCATCGTCCCAGGGAACCACCTCAAGCTCGACGGGCACAGCCGAAGTTTGCAGCCACACCTGCACATTTGCTGAAAAACTATCGTAGTGATCAATAAACACGAGTTTCATTATTGCATTAACTTTTCTCGGCGCTGCACGCTGCTAAGAGCCCGTGCTTGGATTATTACTATCAAGCCCCGCTTTATTTGCTTTCTGAAGAGCCTGATTAAGAGTTTCCACGTCCTTATCGGCCACGCATAGCTCCCCTAATACTTTCTGCAAAGCCTGCTGTTTTTGGGCTATCAGTCCAGAATCTCCTAGCAGTTCCCCTAATTGCTTAATGAGCTCCTGAACATGGAATTCCCCCTCATAGCGATCATTAGCTGTCTTCTTCCCTTCTGCATTTGCACAACTCGGCTCTTTGGCCATGGCTGGTAACGCGCAAGGCTCAACGCATTCATTAGGAATCCCCACTGGGAATTTGAATACTTTTGTTGCTACCACCATCCCGCCTAGTTGCCCTATCAACATTGCTCCCATTACTGCTAAGTTGGGGCCACCAGCAGCAAAACCAAGTCCAGCACCAACGGTAATTGCCGAAATATTAATAATTCCTCTACGAAATTCCAACATATTCCTATCACTAGCCAGCAGTTCCTCACAGGCACTCAAATGAGCAGCAATTTTCTTGGCCAAAATAATCGCGTTTTCCGTAGCAGCATTAAGCTCACCCTCAGCCTGGGAGACCGCCTGTGCTTTGGCGCGTAAATCAGTGGCATACTCTTCGCTCACACTTACCACGCTGCTAAAAACCAAATTGTAACTACATTCCTCATTACCCGAAGCACTATGTTCCGCAGCAATACAGGGATTCAGCAGGTAATAGTACGAACCTTTACTGACGGCAATATCTTCTGCTTGTGGGTTAACAATATAGCTTCCCACTAAACGACAGTTTTGATTTTGATTTGCAGCTTGAGTCCAAGCCCATTTTTTATCGTCACGAGATAAGGTTGCCAGCGCATCTTTGACTATCTTACCATCCAAGGTTTTCACCTGATAACTAGCCGCACAGCGCATTTGTTGCACAAAATCAGCTTTCTTGAGCTGCAAAACTACCCGGGGAAACTTTTTGCCTGACACTAAGGTGCTATCCTGCTCACTGGCATCAGCCGTGAGCAACACCTGGGCATCCTCCACCGCTAAATATAAGGGGTTACCCGTGCCTTGCTTCCCGCTAGCTCCGCTAGTTCCGCTTGCTCCAGGGGGTGGGGGGGCAAGCGCCGCGCTCGCTTGAGGAGCTGGAGCTGGAGCTGAGGCTTGTTGTTTTTGAGTGCAGCTCCCCGAGAGCAGTAGGAGGAGAATAAAGCGGAGATACTGGCGCAAAAGTACTCGTAGCTGATTCAGCATAGAAGCTCCTATGGCGTGCCTGTGCTAGCGGGAGCCATCCCCTTGGCAAGCAGGAGATAGTACTGATAGGAAATCCCAGCGGTAGCCAAATCCTCGAGAACGACTTGAGCTTGATCGGTAAAGCCCTTGTAACGCGCGCAGGATCGTTCTGAATCTTCGGAGGAGGAGGCCAGTTGTTTTAAAGCAGCAGAACAAATGAATCCCTGAGCAGAGCCCACCTGCTGCAAGATGTCGTTGAATACCCCCACTTTAAAGCCCCCCTTGGTAGAAAACACGCTAGTAAAATAGCGATACACGGCCACAGCGCCAGCCTGCCCTGGTTCAAGCTGAAGGGTTTTGATAGCGACGGTGCTATCCACCACCGCAGCAGTCAGGGTAACCCAGGAATCTCTGACCGCTTTGTTTACCTTACGGGTGTGTTCCACATTTTCACAGTAATCAAGGGAGTTATTGGCGTCGCTCGCCAGCTGCCGCATTTGTATGCTAGCCTGATCGAGCTTTCCAGCTGCGCTTTGAGCCAAGCGGAGATTTTTTTGCTGAGCTTCAAGTCGCGCATTTACATAACCTTTAAGCGGAGAAGAGACCGCTACTCGCAGGCTACAGTTCCGAGATGAGACCTTATCACTATCGGTCAGACGAGCCGGATTAACACAAGCACGCAAAATATAACGATAGTCCCCCGAGGGAGCGAGTAAGTCTACAAAGGTGTTCTGCGCTAGAGCATCAGCCACCAGCAAGCAACCCTGGTTTTGAGCAGCACCACGAAATATATCGTTGCGCCGATAAAAACTTGCTTGCTCGGCTTCACTCATCGCCGAAATAGACACATCCGCAAGCACCACCTGATTAAGACCAGCGCTAATGATTACCTCATTGGTACAACGCATAATTTCGGCGTAATCGGCATCACGAGGTAATTGAAAAGATAAGGTCGGGGCTTGGGAAGCAATAAAATCCTGTAGACCAACCGCCACCCCTACAATGCCAAAACGCAAATCATCGAGGGAAAGCGCCGAAACCTGGGGGAGGGACGCCGTATTCAGACTGACCTTTTGGAGGTCACTGCTGGCGAGCGCTCCCAACTCCGTGGTGCCCTCAGGGGCGACACTTAGCGCAGCAGGGGGCGGAGCAGAAACCGTATTTTCGTTTTTGGTACAGGAGACACATGCTAGTAGAACAACAAGAGACCTTCTCCATGTCAACAAGTTCACCAAGGGCGCTCCCCATTTCATCAGCGCAGGTAATTTTCTGCAATTATACCACGAATAACCGAGAATCTAACCAAAGAAGATTGCCAAGAGCAAAAGTCCACTGAGCAGACCCGTAAAGAGCCCCAAGCCTAGGACGAAAGCTCGTACAGCATGAAGCAGCAGTGGCCCCTGCAGCTGCAAACCGAGACAAGCGAGAGCAAGTGCCATCACCATATCTGAGCTTATCCGCAAGCCTGTAAGTACCCCGCCAGGGATTGGCAAGCTATTAGCAACAAGCAAAGCCAGCAAAAAACCATAAAAACACCGCGGCAAAAACCGCCAACCTGCGCTGCTGCCTTTGCCATGCTCCCCCCACAGGCCCAGAATCAAGAGCGCTGGAGCAATGAACAGCACTCGTCCCATCTTAATTAAGGCAGCATAACTGCCAACTTCAGGGCCCAGATTAAATCCTGTAATAAAAACATGCGCCAGGGACTGGAGACTCCCTCCCACCAACAAGCCTGCTTCCGTCGGGCCTAAATCCCACTGTTTGATCAACCAAGGCAGCACAAAAATCCCGAGCATGCCGATACCACTAATTACCCCGATAGAAATTCCAGCCTCTTGCCGAGCTCGTTCCTCGGGGAAAAACACCGCCGCTGCAGCAATTGCCGAGGCACCACAAATAGCCGAGCCCAAAGCGATAAAAAGACTTATTTCCGACGAAAGACCTAATTTTTTACCCGATAAAATTCCCAGAAGGCTAATGCCCACAACGATGCCAAGGATCAGCAGCAGAGCCAAAAAACCGAGCTTAGGAACGGCCTGCAGGTTGATCTGAAAGCCTAAAAGAGTCATAAAGAGACTTAGAAAAAATGTCGCTAACGAAGGGATTTGTTGCAGGGTTCGGGGGGAAAAACACCGGCTATTTACTGCAAGGCAGCCAATTCCTAAACAGGCCACAGGCCAGGTAATAGCAAAGAGCTTGGCAAGCCAATAAGCGAAAAACCACAAACCCAAGACTCTCCAGAGAGAACGAACTAGTTCGCGCATATCCTCCCGCTTTACTGCACTACCAACGCCCCTTGCACAAGGGTAACCACTATCGTGTCACCATCGCTTTTTTCGCCCGCAATCAGTAAGCGCGCAATCGACGTTTCAAGATGCTTTTGCACAAAACGTTTTAAAGGCCGAGCTCCATAGACTGGATCATACCCCCGTTGGGCTAAAAACTCCATGGCTCCCTCATCTAGGTGAAGGGAAATCCCTCGCTCTGCTAAGCGCTGACCCGTACCGGCAAGCACTAAGGCAGCAATTTTTTTAATGTCATCAAGCCCCAGAGGCTTAAACACCACGATTTCATCAAGGCGGTTAATAAATTCGGGACGGAAATATCGAGGAAGCTCCCCCACTACCCGTTTGCGTACCTCCTCGCTAATAATTCGCCCTTCTTGAGCTTCTTGGAGCAGCATCTCCGAGCCGATATTGCTGGTCAAAATAATCACCGTATTACGAAAATCCACCACCCGCCCCCGACTATCGGTGAGCCGACCATCATCGAGCAACTGTAAAAGAATATTAAACACGTCGGGATGGGCTTTTTCAATCTCATCACAAAGAATCAATGAATAGGGTTTGCGACGCACAGCCTCGGTCAGCTGCCCACCCTCTTCGTGACCGATATAGCCAGGAGGTGCGCCAATCAGCCGGGATACGGCATGGCGTTCCATATACTCGGACATATCGAGACGAATCAGCTGGTCATCGCGGTCAAACAAACTACCTGCCAAAACCTTAGCCAACTCGGTTTTTCCTACTCCGCTTGGTCCCAGAAACAAAAAACTCCCGATCGGTCGATGGGGATCCTTGATCCCTGAGCGCGAACGTAAAATAGCGTGGGAAACCAATTCCACCGCTTCATCTTGGCCAATTACCCTGTTCTTTAAACTCGACTCGAGTTCGAGCAGCTTGGATTTTTCGCCGGCAACCAAGCGAGCCACAGGAATGCCCGTCCACATACTGACCACACCAGCGATTTCATCTTCCTGTACTTCTTCTTGGAGCAGTTGGCTGCTGGTGCGTTGCACTGCATAGTGTTTTTCAGCTGCAGCAAGTTTTTTGCTGAGTTCCGGCAGTCTTCCATACTTAAGCTCTGCCGCACGCTCGAGCTTATATTGCCGTTCGGCAACGCTGATTTCCTGCTTAAGGTTGTCCAAATCATTACGCAGACTGCGAATTTCTGCCAACTGACGACGATCAAGCTCATACTGAGCCCGCTGGTCTTTATTGGCTTCGCGAACTTCGCCTAATTCTTTTTGCAGCTCGAGCAGGCGTTTTTTACTACCAACATCGCTTTCCTTTTTAAGAGCAGCCTCTTCAATTTCAAGGCGCATCATTTTGCGCTGGGTTAAATCCAATTCAGCCGGCATAGAATCAAGCTCTGTACGAATTTTCGCTGCCGCCTCATCGACCAAATCGATGGCTTTATCGGGTAAAAATCGCTCTGTAATATAACGATCCGAGAGAGTTGCGGCGGCGACTAGGGCACTATCGTGGATTTTTATCCCATGGTGGAGGGCAAAACGGTCTTTGAGGCCGCGGAGAATCGAGATGGTATCTTCCACGCTGGGTTGGCGGACAATCACCGGCTGAAAACGGCGCTCCAGTGCCTTGTCTTTTTCCATATACTGGCGGTACTCATCCAGGGTCGTAGCGCCAATGCAATGGAGCTCACCGCGAGCTAACATCGGCTTGAGCATATTACCGGCGTCCATTGCCCCTTCCGCCTTGCCAGCGCCGACGATGGTATGCAGCTCATCGATAAAGAGAATGATCTGTCCTGCTGCCGCTTTAATTTCCTTAAGTACCGCTTGCAGACGTTCTTCGAACTCGCCTCGATATTTCGCCCCGGCAAGCAGCGCCGAGAGATCGAGAGAGAAGACCGTCTTATCTTTAAGGCCCTCGGGGACATCGCCATTGACGATGCGTTGGGCCAGACCTTCGACAATCGCCGTTTTACCTACGCCGGGCTCACCGATCAGCACCGGGTTGTTTTTGGTCTTGCGAGAAAGTACCCTGATTACTCGCCGAATTTCTTCATCACGGCCGATTACCGGCTCAAGCTTTTGTTGACGAGCAAGGTCCACCAAATCACGACCATATTTTTCGAGCTGCTTTTTGCTAGCGCTGCCCCTGGTTTGGCCTTCTTCATTTTTTGTATGATTATCGGACTGCATCTGTCGTTACCTCCCTATAAATACATCTTAGAGCTAAGGTAAGGCTGAGTTTTCTGAGGTCAAGATTAAGCCAGAGACTTACGGTAGGAAAAATAGCGAACAAGCGCCAGGGGGCCAAAGCACAGCCCAACAACCAGGCCGCTTACCCCTAAGCTCCACAGAGCCACAAATTTTGGCGCCCAAGCCGTGGTATCAACGAGCCGAGCGCTGTACAGCGCCGCAAGCTCCTGGCCCCCGCAACAAAGAGCAAACGCCAGAGCCAAGCCGATAAACCAGCCCAGCAAGCTTCGACTATGGCGGAGCAGATCGATTTTTCGTATACCTACCAATAACAAACAACCATTGCAGAGCAAGACGAGAGAACTGGTCATTGCCAGCCCTCGGTGTCCATAGCGCAACACCAGCAGGGAATTCAGCGCAAAATTAACCCCAATCCCCACTAAGCCTAACACCATGGGGTAGCGCGTTTGGCCAATGGCGTAATAGTAAGAATTCAGTACTTTAATCAAACCGTAGCCCACCAGACCAAAGCTATAATAATAAAGAGCCACAGCCGTAGCCTCAGCAGCGCTCTGATCAAAAGCACCATGCTGGTAGAGCAGAACGATGATTTGTGGGGAATTAAGCAGCAAAAACCCTAGGCACGGCAAAATCAACCACAGCATCCATTCGATGCTCCGCAATAGCTCCGTAGCGAGCTCGCTACTCGTACCGCTTTCTTGGCGACGAACTGCAGCACGAGTGAGGGAGGGGAGCGCCACCGCCCCGATACCTACCGCAAATAAACCTATGGGCAGCTGCACCAGTCGAAAAGCAAAGGTCAACCAAGTCACCGCTCCTGCCTCCAGGCTGGTGGCAAAATTAGTATTTACCAAAATATTGACTTGGGCGGCGCTCCCCGCAATCATCATCGGTCCCATTAAGCGCAGTACCTTTGCCAAATCTTTACTCCAGGGCATATGCCGAGGCACTGCGGCATAGGGTAGCAAAAAACGCCGCCAGATCCCCAGCGCCTGCCCACTCAGTTGCAGAGCTCCTCCCAGCAAGGCCCCCAGAGCCAAACCTGCTATTTTTTTATCAACAAAGACCTGCTCCACCCAGAGGGGGGCATAGCTATCCAGGAAGCCTGCAAAGAGCAGCGCTCCACACAAAAAACCAAGATTCAACAATATCGGCGAAATCGCACTATAGAAAAAACGTCCACTCTGGTGGAGAACCCCCGAAACAATCGAACCCAGCATCATAAAACCAATAAAAGGAAACATCAGCCGGGTTAAGGAAACACACTGCTGATAAAAGGGGCCACGAATTCCCCCATCAGCCATCATCGTTAGACTTTCCACCAACCAAGGAGCAGCAATTATGCCGGTAAGAATCATAACTGCAGCCAGCAAACTAAAACACCACAGGGCATCATGGAGCAGGCGGATTGCCCGCTGGCGATCCTGCTCCCAAAGCTCGCTAAATACCTTGGTAAAAGACGAGCCCAGGGCCCCCTCGGCAAGAAGCTCACGCAAGAGATTGGGCAAGCGAAAGGCAATAAAAAAGGCATCCAAGGAACGCGTTGCCCCAAAAACTCCCGCAATGACTGATTCGCGCACTAAACCAAACATCCGGCTTAGCAAAGTCCCCAGGGCAAAATAGAGGCTTTTCTTTAGCATGGAGATCCTAATACCCTAAATTTACTTGTAACCATCGTTCCACCTCACCTATGGACATCCCTTTGCGGGCTGCATAGGCTTCAACCTGATCGCGTTGGATCATTCCCACGCGAAAATACTTCGCCGCAGGATGAAAGAAATAATAACCCGAAACCGAACTGGCCGGATACATGGCATAGCTTTCGGTTAGGGTAAGTCCGGTGTGTTCCTCCACCTTTAAAAGTCGCCATAAAACATCCTTTTCCGTATGGTCAGGACAAGCTGGGTAGCCCGGAGCAGGACGAATGCCACGATATTTCTCTTTGATTAAATCCTCAATGCTGAGCTTTTCTTGGCTACCTATACCTACCAAGCAACGAACCTGGTAGTGCAGATATTCCGCAAAGGCTTCTGCCAATCGATCCCCCAAAGACTTAACCAATATCGACGAATAATCATCATGCTTAGTTTTAGCATACCAATCAGCCAAGGCTTCTACTTCGGGGCCAATAGTTAAAGCGAACCCTCCCACGAGATCCCGTACGGCACTGCCTCGGGGAGCAACAAAATCGGCAAGACTCTCATAATAGGGCGAGTCCCCCGCAGCTTTGCGTTTTTGTTGACGTAGAAAGGAGAGTTTTGCAAAGGCTTCGTGACTTTCAGGGCTCTCATACAATTCCACCTCATCGCCTGTGCTGGCTGCAGGCCAAAAGCCAATCACCCCTCTGGGCTTAAAACGCTGGTTGGCAATAATATCGGCGAGCAGGAGCTGAGCATCGCTAAACAGCGCACTTGCCTGGGCCCCCCATTTGGGAGAACTCAGCAGCTTGGGATAGAAACCTTGTATCTCCCAGGTCCAGAAAAACGGCGACCAATCAATATAGGCAACAAGATCCTCTACTCGCAGATTACTAACTGCCTGTTCACCAATAAAAGGCAGAGTCGGCATCTCTATACCGGCCCATTCCACTGCTTGGCGCTTATTTAGAGCTTCAGCATAACTAACAAAGCCTCCCGGGTCACGAGCTTGCAAAAACCGTTCGCGGATTTCAGCCTGATCCTGCTGCAGCTGGGCAATGTAGTGCAGGGCTTTTTCGGGATGAGCCAAGTGATGGCAGACCTCAACCACCAAGGAAGCATCTTTAACATGACAGACGGCCTGGGGATAATGCTCAGCAATTTTAATCGCCGTATGGGCCTTGCTGGTGGTTGCGCCGCCGATAAGCAGAGGTACGGTCAAGCCAACGCGGGTAAATTCTTTGGCATTAAAGATCATCTCGTCAAGGGACGGGGTAATTAAACCACTGAGACCAATAAAATCGACGTTTTCGCGACGAGCCGCTTCGATAATTTGCTCGCAACGCACCATTACTCCGAGATCGATAACCTCGTAATTATTGCAGCCCAGGACGACGCCCACTATGTTTTTACCAATGTCGTGCACGTCTCCTTTGACGGTGGCGATCAAAAATTTCCCCTGGGTTTTCTGCTTCTGCTGGTTTTTCTCCTTTTCCATAAAGGGGGCAAGAAACGCCACGGCTTTTTTCATCACCCGTGCGCTCTTGACCACCTGGGGCAAAAACATCTTGCCCTCGCCAAAGAGCTCACCCACAATCTTCATACCAGCCATCAATGGCCCTTCGATCACCTCTAGGCTGCGAGAATAGCCCTGACGGGCCTCGTCCGTATCCTGCTCAATACAGGAGTCATCGCCACGAATAATTGCATAAGCAAGACGCTCAGCCACCGGCTTACCACGCCAATCCTCCACCTGCACTTCGTTCGAGCGCCAGCCCTTTGAGTCAATCCGTGCTGCTAAAGCCAGGAGCTCATCGGTGGCTTCAGCGCTGCGATTTAACAACACCGCTTCGATATGACGAAGCAACTCAGCATCAATCTGATCATAAATTTCCAGCATTCCCGCATTGACGATCCCCATGTCAAGGCCAGCTTTGATGCAGTGATGGAGAAATATAGAGTGCATGGCCTCGCGGACGCGATCGTTACCACGAAAAGAAAACGAGACATTGCTTATCCCCCCACTGGTCAAGGCGTAGGGGCAGTGTTCTTTGATACCCCGTAGGGCCTCGATATACGCGACTCCGTAAGGATTATGTTCCGCCATACCGGTGGCGACAGTCAGCACATTGGCGTCAAAGATAATATCTTCGGGAGGAAAGCCCAGCTCATCGACCAAAATGCCATAGGCGCGCCTACATATAGCAATCTTGTGCTCACTAGAAGTCGCCTGCCCCTGCTCGTCAAAGGCCATGACCACAACTGCGGCTCCATGGCGCTTGACAATAGCCGCTTGCTCACGAAATTGCGCCTCCCCCTCCTTGAGACTGATGGAATTGACGATGGGCTTACCTTGTACGCACTCAAGACCTGCGGCGAGGACACTCCATTTGGAGCTATCAATCATCACCGGCACTCGTGCAATATCGGGTTCTCCGGCAATGAGGCTAAGGAATTTGACCATGGAGGCCTGCCCATCCAGCATGCCCTCGTCAAAATTAACATCGATTACATTAGCGCCGTTGCTTATCTGCTGCTTAGCGACGCTCAAAGCCTCTTCATAGCGCTCCTCAGCAATCAACTTGCGAAAGCGCAGCGAGCCACTAACATTAGTGCGTTCACCCACCAGCACAAAGGGAGCAGGCTCCTCGCGCGCTATGTTAAAACTCTCCAGCCCGCTTAGTCGGGTCATCACCGCCTGCTTGGACCAACGGCGAGGAGGAAAGTGCTTCACCGCAGCCACAAGGGCGGCAATATGTTCAGGGGTGGTGCCGCAGCAGCCACCCACAATATTAACCAGGGAATGCTCTGCAAACTCTCGCAAAAATCCTGTGGTCTCCTCACAGGTTTCGCTATAGCCCGTGAGACTTAGAGGCTCCGGCAGCCCCGCATTGGGATGACAACTGATATAACAATCCGCCAAGCTTGCCAGTTCCCTGATAAAGGGGCGCATATCTCGCGCTCCTAAGGCGCAATTAATCCCTACACTCAGAGGCTTTACATGGCGAATGGAATTCCAAAACGCCTCAACGGTTTGTCCCGAGAGCGTCCGCCCCGAACGATCGGTGATGGTAACCGAGATCATCAGGGGTACTGGTGCTTCGTCTCGTTCTTCCATCAGCAGCTGATATGCGTACAGACATGCTTTGAGGTTGAGGGTATCAAAAACCGTTTCCGGCAAGAGCAGATCAACACCCCCGGCAATCAGAGCCAGCATTTGCTGGCGATAAATTTTGGCCAGTTCAGCGAAGGTCACCGCTCGAAATGCAGGGTTATTGACGTCGGGGGAAAGAGAAGCGGTGCGGTTGGTCGGGCCAAGACTACCGGCGACAAAACGAGGCTGACCGGGATTTTCCTCAGTAAATTCCCTCGCTGCTGCCACCGCCAGCTGAGCTGCAGCAAAGTTCAGTTCATCGACCAGGGGCACCAGATTGTAATCGGCCTGAGAAATAGCGTTGCTATTAAAGGTATTAGTGCAAATAATATCAGCGCCCGCAGCTAAATAGCTACGGTGTATCCCTTTGATCAGTGCCGGTTTAGTAAGCACGAGGAGATCATGATTTCCCTGCAGCAGCTGGGGATGCTCAGCAAAGCGATCACCGCGATAGTCCGCCTCCCCGAGAAAATGTTGCTGGATCATGGTTCCCATCCCACCATCGAGAAACATCAAGCGGGTAGCAAGGATCTTATTAAGTCGAGTAAGAACGGTTGCTAAAGAGCTCTGCATCGCAAACCTGTAACGGGTTTAAGTACTCTGAGAGGATACCAATCACCCTACTACGCTACCTTGCTCAGGTGCAAGACGAGTAGTGAGGGAACAAGCGCGTTTAACAGTTACGTTTAACATTCAAATAGGCGGGATCCACCTCGGCTCGCGCCGAGGTAAGATTCAGAATGAGGATTTTAAGGTGGGACAAAGGCGGATAATTGAGGGATTTACATAAAAATACTTATCTTTTCCCAACACATACCTTTCTATAAGCAGATATAAGCAAGTTTGATGCCAATCTCTTCCCAAGGAAGTCTTATTGGCGAGGAGCTACCCAATGTTTCCCGTACTGTTTCAAAACGAAACACTTCTTATCCCCACCTGGCACGTATTTTTTCTCCTTGCCGTCCTGGCTGCTCTAGTCGCTATCATCCGGCAACACGCAAAACAGGAACAAAGGGCTGGCAGCCAGCACAAGCAGATCTCTCGTCAGGATCTTCTCTACCTCTATTGCTGGGCCTACGCAGGCGCTTATCTTGGTGCCCGCTGGCTTTCGGTTGCCATCGAACAGAAAGAAGAACTGGTGGGTGTCTGGAATCTCCAGGGTGTCTGGAATTTATTGCTGGCAGGCTTCAGTGTGGGGCCGATGACTTTTTATGGAGGCTTGCTGGGAGGAGCCGCCGCCGGCTGGTTTTACCTAAGGTGGCGCAACTTAGCGGTGGCAGAGACAGCCGATGTGGTTGTTCCAGCCATATTTTTAGGTTTAGCCATTGGACGAATCGGCTGTTTTTTGAACGGCGATGACTATGGCGGTGAGGTAGCATTATTAGGCGGAAGAGAAGTCCCTTGGTGGGCGGTAAAATTCCCGAACCACGATCTCCAGATCTACCGCTATCCAGTGCAACTTTGGGAGAGCTTTGCAGGATTCGCCATCTATATCCTCGCTTATTCTAATTATCGCCGCGAATGGCTCCGTCAACAGCCAGGGCTGCTGAGCCTTATTACCATTCTAGTCTATGGAATTGTCCGATTTTTTCTAGAGTTTTGGCGGGATGATCCCCGAGGCTGGCTGCTGCTGCCAGCTCTCTCCACCTCTCAGGGAATAAGCCTCGCTATTATACTGATCGTCGGCTTCACCATAGTTCGGCGAGGAAACGATTCGCGAGGAGGCGCCCTTACTCTTTAGCGCTACTTGCTACGTCTTCTTTATTCGCCTTACCCTTATCTTTTTCGCCGTCTTTACTTGCTTTATTCATGGCGTTGACGAAATTCATTAGGGGGTTTTTCACCACTTTATGGACCAAAGTATTGGATTTACGAAAATTATCGTTATCAACAACTTTAGCAAAATCATCCAAATCCTGATCGGGGAATCCGCGAGTCGTATAGACTAAGCCTTTAAGCACTTCTTTCTTTATCGCCCCACTAATTTGCTTGGTAGCCTCAGGGTCCCCACCCTCTCCGGAGAGATTAAATAAGCTGGTGGTCAAATCAACCGCCTGATTAGAAACGTTAAAGGCTTTATCCACCTTGGCGATCTGGGCACGACGCTCAGACGGGATATTATCGACCTCAGGATCTTTCATAAATTCACTGATCTCGTCTTGCATTTCCCGAAGTTTCTCCGGGTCCGAGAGATCGTTATTAAGCTGGCTAAACTGTTTTACGTGCGGATTTTCGTAGGTCTCAGATAACTGGTTGAGCTCTTCGGGAGTAAAATTTTCGGCTAATTCCCTGTTGTATTCTCCCAACATAGCTTCTGCCGAAAGGTTTTTGCGGAATTTATCCAAATACTCATCACGGTCTTTTTCTGAAACCAGCTGATCAGAAATCATCATCTCCAGCTGTTCTTTGAGCATCGGCGCCATGCTCTTAAACTTTCGTTCGATCCCTGAAACCTTCGCAACCTTAGCTGCCAGAGTTAGTTTGGCTTCGGTCACCGGCTCTTTCGGCTTGTTGGTATCTTCGCTAGCAGCCAAAGGGTTTGCTTCGTGGCTCCCTGTGGCCTCGTGGGTGTCTTCCCCCCACTGAGCTTCGGTAACATGGCCCCCACCATTGCTCTGCTTAGCAATAAGCTCACCGCCACTTACCGGGGCCGGAGCACCATAATTGCGGAAAACCAAAAAAAGCGCCAGCGCTGCACCAAGCAGCAGAGGAAGAATTAGGTATATTTTTTTCATTGCAGGAATCCTATAAAAAAAACGGGGGCCGTAGCGCACCCCCCAGACCCAACAAAAGAGAGCCGGAGCTATTTGGCTCCAGCCAGACCATGCTTAGCGCGAACAACGAGCTGTTCAAACGCCGTTTGATCGTTTACCGCCAATTCTGCAAGGATACTACGATCCATCGCAATTCCAGCAAGCTTAAGACCATTGATAAACTCGGAGTATTTCAGCCCTGCAGCACGGGATGCAGCATTGATCCGGATGATCCATAACGCACGGAAATCACGTTTCTTAACGCGACGATCACGGTAGGCAAAACATAAGGCGCGACGCACCACGTGAATTGCCGTTTTAAACCGGCTGTTACGAGACCCGCGAAATCCTTTGGCGAGACTGAGGAGATTCTTACGGCGGCGACGGGCTTTAAATCCGCGTTTTACTCGTGACATATAACTAGCTTCCTATTAAAATAACTATTTTATCAATAAAAACAGTATGTTTTCTACTTATTTACGCGTACGGCAGACAAGCGATGGTCAAATGACGGTCACCTTTTACCATATAAGCACCTTTTTTGAGGCGATTTTTACGATTTTTGCTTTTTTTAGTTGCGATGTGCTCATGATTTGCACAGTCGTGCTTAATTTTACCTGAGGGCTTAACGCGAAATCTTTTCGCAGCAGCTTTTTTTGTTTTTCATTTTGGCATGATCTCCGACCTCGTGAACGCCTGCGCTAATTTTTGACCAAGGAAATACCCGCTAGGATAGGGTCTTTGTCTACCACTAAGCTCCTAGGCAGGCAACATTAAAGTTGCCAGCATTTTATCCATATATCCATGCAAGGCAACGATTAATCTTCCCTTGACCCAGCCCCACCCTTTGCCCCCGGACACTTTCTCGGTAAACTTAACTTGGAGCTCCGAGAAAAATTCGGTATCTAGATTCAAGAGCTTAGCTCCAAGCCTGGCCATGGCCCCCTGCCCGTGGGCACTCATTTCGCCCCTTCCTGCAAAAAAGGTTTCTTCCATGCAGAACTATATACCTTTAATCCTTACCTTTATTGTCTCTCTTGGCGGTGGCTATGGGGCGTTTTACCTACTACTGCGCATACTACCCTACCTCGAGAACCGCGAGAACAAAACCCAGCGCCAAGAAGTCCTAGCAGAAGCCGAACGTCAGCGCAGTGAAATTTTACGTCAAACCCAGCGCCAATCCACCGAAAACGAAACCCTCTACCGCGAGGAACTTGAGGCCGCCCTCAAACAGAACGAAGAAAACCTTCTCAGTGAAGAGCTCCAACTAGCTGAACAAGAAAGCTCGGCCGAAGCCGAAGAACAGCGAGTCCTTAAATTTGAGCTCGGCCTCGAGCATAAAAAACTCGGAGTCACCACCTTGGAGGAACAGCTAAGCGCCGAGAGATCCCGGGTGGTCGATTCCCGCTATTCTTTGATTTCTGCTTACGAAAAAGCCTTAAACACTGAGGCCGGGCAGGTGCGTCGCGAGTTGGTCCATAATCTCCAAGAAAACCGCCATCTCGATTGCCAGAAGGTAATTAAAAGCTTGCTCGAAGAACTGAATCTTTCCTCCGGCAAACAAGCCAAGCGCCTCCTTGATCGGGTCAATGCACGCTATGCCCCTAATTTTGTTTGGCCTAAAAATTCCAATGTGGTGGAGGTTCTTGATGATAAGGTGCTGGCCCTCCTCTCGGTGGAAAACTGCCAGCTCCTCCACGAGCTGGGGGAATTATCTGGCGTCTCCATCCAAGTGCTTGGTAATGAAGAAGGCAAGAAATTGAGCCCCATTATTAAGTTTGCTGGTGGCTTTGGTGTTTACCGGGAAGCGGCCCGGGCCAGCTTGGAGCAACTCATCACGAGCAACCCGCGCGAATGGGGAAACCGCGCCAAGGGGGTCTATAACCACCACAAGAACAATCTGCTTGCTCAGGCAGAACTCTTAGGTGCTAAAGCGGTGGAATCACTGCACCTGCAGGGGATACACCCAGAAATTCAAAAACTTATCGGCGCTCTTAATTGGCGCACCAGTTACCGCCAGAATCAGTGGTATCATACGGTTGAGGTGGCAACTCTCGCAGGGATTATCGCCCAAGAGTTCGGCGTAGACATCGATGCTGCTAAGCGAGTAGGCCTCCTCCACGACATCGGCAAAGCAATCGATTACCGCATTGACGGTAGTCACGCCGTTATCAGCGGTGATTATGCTGATCGCTTTGGCGAAAGTAAGACCATCTGCGATACGGTAATGAGCCACCACGCCGATCTGATTGTCGAAACCCCCCTAGCCTATATCTTGCGAGCAGCTGATACCCTTTCCGGAGCGCGCCCTGGGGCTCGCGTTAACTTGGAAGAAGGCTACCAAATTCGTCTCGATGCGATTTCTGAGGTGGTACGAAGCTTCCCCGGCATCGCTGATTTTGCCATAATGAATGGCGGACGAGAGGTCCATATTCACGTTAACCACAAGGCGGTCAAAGAAGCCGTGGTGAAGGCACTTGCCAAGGATATCGCCAAAAAAATTGAAGAAACCGTCGCTTTCCCCGGACAAATAAAGATTATGGTAAGCCGCAGTTTTGAATCCAGTGCTGTTGCCTAAGCTGCGAAATTTTTTACGGATGACAACGGTAACGAAGCAATGAGACATGCACCCTTAGGTAGTTCCGAACTAAGTTCACTGCTGCGCGCCCGCGAGCTTTTGCTCGAACAGAGCCTCCTCCCTGAGGGAGCTCTGCAGAGCTTTACGGCAGATGATTTTTATTGCGATAGTCGCACGGTTAAGATCGGGGGCTGTTTTATTGCCTATCGAGGGGTGAGTGCTGACAGCCATAGTTTTCTTGAGGAAGTTCATCGCCGAGGAGCTGTCCTCTTTATTGTGGAGACTGAGCTGCCGTCCCACCTTGTCCATAAAGTCTCCTGGCTAAAAGTACGCTCCAGCCGGGCTGCCCTTGCCTGGATCTATGCTGCGTTGGCAGGCAACCCCCAACGAGATCTCGCGTTTTTTGGGGTCACCGGCACCAACGGCAAAACCTCCACCGTATGGCTAGCCAAAGCACTGCTGGCAAAAATTGGCCAGAGCAGCATCAGCTGCGGTACCCTCGGCTTCTACCTGGGAAGCAAGCACTATCCCTCGACCCATACCACCCCTGATCCTCAGAGCCTTTTTCCTCATCTCGAGCAGGGGAACAAGCAGGGTATCTCCACGGTGCTCATGGAAGTATCGTCCCACAGCGTAATCCAGGAAAAACTCGCCCCCCTTAACTTTTCGGGGCTTGGATTCACTAGCTTTTCTCAGGATCATTTAGACTTCCATGGTGATCTTCGCAGCTATTGGCAAGCAAAATGGCTGCTCTTTCGCCGTTATTTAAGCCGAGGTGCGCCGGGTTTTTGCAGCGCCAGCCTGCTCCCCTACCTGCGTCAGGAAGACCTTACAGGTCTCAACCTCTATCTGTATGGCAGCAACTTAGGCCAGTGTAATTGGCCTGAAGAACGAAAAATCCCCCTGACTATTACCGCTGATTCAGCAACCGCCAGCAGTATCTCCTTTGTCTTTCAGGGCACCACTTACTGCGGAAACATACCGCTGATCGGGCTTTATAACTGCGAGAACTTCCTCTGCGCCTGGCTCCTTGCGTTTAGTGCTAGTCGGCAATGCATCGCCCCCCAGGAATGGCAGGATCTTCCTGCCATTCCTGGGCGATTGCAACGAGTGCTCAGTGGGACTGCCTTGCCTCAGCCCACCGTCTATATCGACTACGCTCATACCCCCGATGCCCTTGAGAAAGCCTTGGGGGAACTGCGCCGTCATTGCCAAGCTAAGCTATGGCTTGTTTTCGGCTGCGGGGGAGATCGGGATCAGGGCAAACGAAAAATTATGGGAGAGATTGCCAGCAGACTCGCTGATGTGCAGGTAATCACCGCAGACAACCCCCGCGGAGAGGATCTTGGGCAGATAAATGCAGCTATTTTAAGCGGTTTTCCTCAGGGCCAGCTCCCCCTGCCCTTCATCATCGAAGAGCGACGAGGAGCGATCAACTTCGCCCTTACCCATGCGGGTGAGAATGATGTGGTGCTCATAGCCGGCAAAGGCCACGAAAGCACCCAGACCATCAGGGCTTCGCTTCTGGCTTTTGACGATTACGAGGAGGCACGGAAAGTGCTGGATAGGCCAAGTCCTTAAAGTCCATTTCCATAGCCCGGTACAGTTCTCGATAGTCAGGAGTTTTCTCTTTGCTCTTGTAGAGAACAGATCCGCCGAGCCCGGCTATCAGTCCGAAACCAATACCCACTTCTTCATTATCGAAAAGCCCGTTTACCTCAAGGCCCAACCCCACGCCAATCCCTAGAGTTGCCTGCCCTTGCGGATGCACCTTGAAACCAGCTGAGTCATAAGGAAGTCTATATAAGAGTGGGTAATAACGATCGCTGGCCGCATCGTAGCTATGCTGCATGGCATCGATCGTCCCGACAAATCCCCCAAAACCCATGCCCACCGTACCGCCACCATAGACATAGCGCATGCGTTGGCCGAGGAGGGTATTGCAATCCAATTTATAGAGACTCACCCCTCCCCCAACAAACCATGCTGCGCTTGCTGAGCCTCCTTGTGGACGACAGCTCATGAAACGAGAGTCGTAGGTTTTTTCGATTAAAGAAAACAGTTTTGCATTATCGCTGAAAAATGGTTTGAGTTCTTCACTGACCACCATCCGCGCCTCAGTATCTAAGGCTTTCATCCGCTGAATATCTCTATTCTTCTTATCCTCTTTATAGACATGGAGTTTAGCCTGACACTCGCTGCTCAGTTTTTTAATGCCAGCCTTCAGCGTAGTTACTTCATCCCTTGGGAGACTAGCAAACTTCTGCAGCTGTCCCCGCCAGCCACGCAATTTATTCAGGCACTGAGCCCCAGAAATCACCGATTCGCCATTCTGATAATGTTTCTCTACCATAACTACGCCAGCAGTAGTTAAAGCCGAAATATCGTTCCAGAGGTCTTGGCCAAAAAACTTGCTATTTGCAGCAGTAAATTGTTTACGCATTGCCTTATCAGCTTTATAGCGGTCATGGGCTACCGCTGCTAAGCTCCTCAGCTCTTGATTTATTGTAGCTCGTTGGGCAGGGGTCAGTCGCCTTTCCGCTTGCCGACGCTGCTCAGCAGTTGTTTGCTGGGCTTGTGGCGCGATCGCGGGAACTGGATGGGTCCGGGGAGCTTCAGCTCTTTTTGACTCTACCGCAACAGCTGACTCTAGAGGCACCGCCGGCTGTTCAGCGCTTACTACTGCAGCTAGCGACTCTGCAGCTAGCGGCTCTGCAGCTAGCTGCTCTGCAGCGGGGGGGACTGCAGCTAGCGGCTGGACCACTTCAACCGCCGGCCCTTCAAGGGGGACCTGCTCAGGCGAGGATATTTCACTGGAGGAGTCGATCACTGCCGAAGAACTTTCCTCGTGCACCGTTACGGCAGTAATCACTGCCTGAGGCGCTTTTTTTGCTACTTCAGCTTGCTCACCAGCACTGGCTAAAGCGACGAAACTCGGCAAAACTACTGACAGCAATAGAGGATTAAGTTGCTTACGAAATTTCGGCATACACACGACTCCCTTTCGGCTTTTTAAAGCTTGTTCTTTTGCTTGTATTTAATGCTAAGCAAGCTAAGAAAGAGACAAGAACAAACTTGCCAGCACATTTTACGAGCAAAAACTTATGCCACAGGCATTCTGCTATTAAAAAGGGGGATGCAGTTTTGCTGCTTTCAAGGAGCAAGCAGCGGAGCAGCCGTCTGGCTGTGAGCACGCGCAGCGACGAAGGATCTGTAACGTGATATCCGGATGTTATGTGAAAGATCCTTCGCCTTCGGCTCAGGACACGGCCGTGGCGCTTTCGCGCCACGGCCGTGTTATTAAACTATTTCGCGGCCTGCAAGAATCTGCACCCGCAACGAGACCCAATGCTCCAAAATTTCTTCTCGCACTTCAGCGGGGAGATTGCTTTTCTTTTGCAGCAAGCTTTCGGCTGCAGTACGCAAGCGGCCTATAATGGCGAGGGGATGAAAATACTTGTAAACCGAGGAGTTTTTATCAAATTGGGAAATCGCAGTTAGTAAACGAAATGCTGACAAAACTGTGTCCGCATCATCATCGGTGAGGTGTTCCGCCTGCATCGCTACCCATGCGGCAACCGACTGAGTACTACTCTCGGTTATTTCGGGATGCACGACAGCCGCAGCCTCGGCAGCAACGATACTCTGCAGCGAAGGAATAACCACTTGCTTCGGAACCACAAAAATCGAACCCACCTGGAGATTGGTGGGACTATTCATCCACAGTCTGAATTCTAGTTCTTTTTTTTCGTCTTCAACTGTCAGAGAAAAATCTAGGGACACCACCTGCCAATCATTCCGGGGGAGGGTAAGAGAAGAGATGGCAAAGAGATCATCGCTTTCTTTACCACTATACACAACTTCAGCAGAAATACGCTGGACATCATCGGGACTACGCACGGTAAAAAAAGCGGTATACGATCCGGCTGAGAAGGGCACGTACGGTCCAAAAAGAACAATACCAGAACCTTTAACCACCTGAGTAAAACCCGCGTTGGAGCGGAGCAAACCTTCTGTATCTAACTTCATCGGCGAGAGATTGGGTTCAAAGACTCGTAAGGCGGGAGAAACGGCGCCGTAGCTGAGTTGTGCCATCCAGCACAGCAAGCCGGCGAGCAAAAACTGAGTGATTTTCATAGAACCTCCTACTAAAGCGCCAAAAATCCGTGTTGCAGAGAACATTCCAGCGTATTTTTCGACGTTGCCTCGAATATAACATTTATTTTGTTAATAATCCTCTTAATTAGGCCGTGGCGCGAAAGCGCCACGGCCGTGTCCTGAGGAGCAAAGCGACGAAGGATCTGTCACGTGATATCCGGATGTTATGTGGAAGATCCTTCCTCACTGCGTTCGTCAGGACACGGCGCTGGCGCTTTCGCGCCAGCGCCTAATTATTTTTAATCGCAAGCTTCTAATATAATGTATGCTCGTAATTTTTCGCAGGGCTTTTGTCTCGTTCTTCCCGTGGTGAAAGGTTTTTCATGAAAAAGATTATCTCGTGGCTTTCGCTTACTGCTCTGGCAGTCAATTGTTCCCACCCCGGAACTCCCTCTCCGCAGGAATCCTCCTCAAATAAATTACCTACCCCCACAAGCAACAACAAATTAGAGCGGCATTATCCAGCCACTGCTCAAGGAACAATCAGCGATAGTTATTTTGGTCATCTGCTCGCTGACCCCTATCGCTGGCTTGAAAATCAAGACGCTCCCGAGGTTAGAGAATGGGTGCGCTCCCAGCAACAGTTTACCGCAAATTTTCTTTCCCAAGAGCCCTTGCAAACGCTGCGCAACCAACTAACCACCCGCTTGCAAGAGCTTCTTGACTATACTAAAACGGGGCGGCCAGTACGTCGTGGCGACTATCTCTACTACTGGAAACACCTGGGGCTAAAGCCGCAAGAGGTGTATTTTCGCAAAAAATTGAGCTCTTCGCCAACTGACTCCGAAGAAATCGTCCTTGATCCCAACACCTTTTCTGCTGACGGCACCATCGCAGCTCATCCCCTTGGTTTCGATAAAAACTACCGCTATATGGTCTATAGCGTCAGTAAGGCTGGCTCTGATTGGCAAAGCTTTGTAGTTAAAGATCTCCACACTCTCCGCGACCTCCACGAGAAGCTCGAATGGATTAAGTTTTCTGGAGCTGCGTTTGCTGGCGATGGTTTTTATTATCAAGGTTTTCCCCAGCCTCAAGCCGGCGATTCACTTTCAGGAATCAACAAAGATGCTGCCATTTACTATCACCGCTTAGGGGAGCGGCAGAGCGCCGATCGTCGAGTCTTTGCCAATCCTCGAGAGCCACTTAATACCTTTTCGTTTGGCACTACCGACGACGAAGATTATCTCTTAATCAGCGAAAATTTGGGAACCTACGGCAACGCTCTCCATTATTTGCACTGCGCTGACAAAACTCAAACTATTCACCCCCTAGTTAGTGACAAAACCAGCGAAATCAATCCCATTACCGTAATCGATGGCAAAATTATCGCTTTAACTGATCGCTCGGCAGCAAATTTTCGTCTGGTTTCTATAGATCCTGCCCACCCCCAACCCGCAGATTGGCAGGATTTAATTCCTGAAAACAAAGAACATAAGCTTGTGCAAGTTTCCTTTCTTAACGAGATATTTTTGGCCCGTTATCTGGTCGATGTAACCAGCAAAATTAAACGTTTTGACCGTCACGGAACCCCGTTAGAAGAAGTCTCTCTGCCTGGTTTGGGAACAGTGCTTGGTTTTGAGGGAAAAGAGGCTGCCAGCGCAACCTATTATTCGTTTACTTCCTATACTGAAGCAGAGACCATTTATCACTACGATGTCAAACTCAACAAAAGTACCCTGTATTTATCCAGCAAAACCTCGATTAAAGTTGACACCGATAATTTTGTCAGTGAGCAGGTTTTTTATACAAGCCAAGACGGCACTCGTATCCCGATGTTTATTATCTATGGCAAGGGACTTAAACGTGATGGCAGAAATCCCACCATGTTGTACGGATACGGCGGCTTCAACCATTCTCTTGAGCCTTCTTTTTCATCCATGCGTTTTGCTTTTCTTGAACGCGGTGGAATAATCGCCATTCCGAATCTACGAGGCGGGGGCGAGTATGGTGAAGGCTGGCATCGGGCGGGAATGAAACAGGCAAAGCAAAACGGGTTTGATGATTTTATTG
>JAHFAI010000105.1 GCA_023250635.1 Deltaproteobacteria bacterium
AGAGCATTCCTGACGAGGCGGCAAGGGTGTAGAGATACTTAAATACTTCGTACGCGGGAGCGAATACCCGTAGTACCATGTGCCACTGAGTTGCCGCAGGCAAAGGCATTCCACTACTTTTGACAGGGCTGAGTGCTGGGAAGCGCCATTCGGGACACACACCGTAATCGAAACTGATGGTTTTTCCAACGGAAAATTACCCATAAAGGTTTCGGTAGGTGTCCATAAAATACCAACCACACGGTAGGTGTCCCTAAAATACCAACCACACGTACTGATAGGGAATTTACGAATATTTCAAGTTACTTTCTATTTCTCCGATATCTCTATGGTTTGCTAATCAGGCGCTGGCGCTTTCGCGCCAGCAACGTGTCCTGAGCCGCATCGGCGAAGGATCCGATCCGAGTTAGCACGGTCTTGCCTAAAAGACCTGAGTAGTTGAAAAAGTGCTGAGTAGTTAGTCGCTGGCGCGAAATAGCATATTTCGTGCCGCGACGTGTCCTGAGGAGCAAAGCGACGAAGGATCTGTCACGTGATATCCGGATGTTATGTGAAAGATCCTTCCTCACTGCGTTCGTCAGGACACGGCGCTGGCGCTTTCGCGCCAGCGCCGTGTTACAAAACCAATTCCTCTATGGAGAGATTAACCATGAAAAACTTGAAAAATAAACTAGGCTTATTGGTGCTTTTTATTAGTGGAATTTTGCTTAATGCGCAGTTGGGATTGAGTCAACAGCAGATAGGGAGTAAACCTTGTTATATGCCAAAGAATGGTTATGGTACTGGTGGATGTGCTAGCAAGCCGGGTGGGTACTCGGAGTCGATCTGGAAAAAGCCTGCCCAGCAGCCGAACAGTCACACCCCACGTCCGTGCGATCAAACACCTATCGTAGTTGAACATGGTTCTGTAGAAATTAAAGATGAATGGACTCAACTTATTCATTGCGATCGAGGATATCAGCAGTCGGCTATTGTAAATGAACAGCTTGTCCATGATGTGCCGAGGGTTTGCCACTTCGGAATATGGTCGTCATACATTGTGCCATGTTTACATATACAGTGCAGTCTACTCCAGGTTTCGAATGGGGAGGTGTTGGTGAAAACCATTAATGATATTGATCAAGCTTCCCTTACTTGTCACGAGGGGTATAAAAGGACTGCTCGTGATCTTAAGCCTGCATTGTGCAATAAACCTGGAGAATGGAGCAAGAGTCTTGGAGAGTGCCAAGTTATTAAGAATGGGCCTCACGGGAATGACGGGGGGGGGCGCCGCTAGTTTGTCAGTTTTGGGGAGACTCATGTTGTTAACCACATAAAAGCGCGACTTGGGTTTTGGGGTTTTAGGGTTTTAGGGACACTCACCGTAATCGAAACTGATGGAAACTGATGGTTTTTCCAACGGAAAATTACCCATAAAGGTTCCATCCCGCTAAATTCTAAATCGCCCAGGTCCCCATCAGCGCTTAGCGACTGTGCCCACTCGTGCGTCTGAGCAAGCGATCACGCTTGCGCCGGGCGGTAACCACCCTAGCTCCGTTTCACCACCACACCTTTTGCCTGGACGTGAATTTTTGGGGACACTCACCGGGGACACTCACCGTAATCGAAACTGATGGTTTTTTCCAACGCAGAATTACCCATAAAGGTTTCGGTAGCTGTCCCCAAAATAGCACACTTACGGAGTTAGTTGGATCTACAAAGTAGCCACCATCTTCGTCGATATAGACGATAGCGTGGTTAGCGCCAAAGAATAGCGACTGTTCCAAGGAAAGGTTGAGACAACGAGCAGGATTGCCACGATTAACAATCGCGTAGGAGGCTTTTATGCCGAGAAGTCTTGCCATTTTAATAGTGAGCAAGCTAAAATCTTTACAATCGCGGTAACCGGAAGAAAAAATATCTACTATTTTTTGTGGTATAAATCGTCCTTCGCTGCACGGCAAGTCTCCATCATATAACGCATCTGATCGTTAAGGTGAGACATGATCAATTCGATTTTTTTGCGTTTATCGGTGGGGACTTCTTTTTTTATCTTCTCGAGAAGAGCCAGGCCTTCTTTAGGAAGATCAGCGCTTAAAAGTTCCTCAAATTTATTGCGTAGGGCAATAAAGGGGGCCTGTTATAATCGCGGTGACTACGCAAGAGCAGTAAAGAGTATTTCCTCGAGTTCGTAGTAAGCTTCTCGAATTTCCACCCTTCGGCGTAGTCGCGTTTGGCAGTCACTTCAAAGTGGACCCCTTCCGCAATTTTTTTCTTGGCGATACTCAAATAGCTGTGGTCGTTATAGACCAGCTGCTCCAAGGGGATTTCGCTCTGCACCGTGCAGGAGGAGTTCTTTGCAATAAACGCATAGGGTGAATAACAGATATATTCGAAATAGCCAGGAAGATGCGCCGTACGAGTCTCACTTACTTCGTAACATAAACGAGCGCCTTTGCTTACTTCGGGGAAGGTGATGGTGTATTCTTCCACATCGCTAAAGCCGGAGAGCGAGCTTGTAGCGATCCCCCGATGGATACTGCTTGGCAGCACAGAGATTATTTTATCGTCACGTTCCACCCATGCTACTAAGGATTTAAGGGTGGCAACCACAAGGTCTACTGAGTATTTAATGGTGCCTTGTGCGATAGCATCGTCGCTGTCGTTGAGAAGCGTGCGGCAGTTCTTGGAATGATAGTCATAAGAATAGTCTTTTTTTACCGTGATGGTATCGTGAAAATCTACTAGAAAGCTGGCATCGTCTAAGGTGACAGGACGAGCAAAAAGAAGAGCAGAAAAGAAAAAAGGTAAAGTAAAAGAGAATAAACATACCCAATATTTCATAAACAGTCCTCGACCAGTCGATGGAGGAGGAAATATACCAAGTAATCCTCTGGAAGTCTATTCGCCGAATTTTTCCTTGATACCGCAGCTATCAAGGGTGGCATCGAAGTATCCCTCGGGGGTGAAACAAGCCGCGAGAAAATCGATGTATTGTCCATAGTTGTCAAGATAATCCGTTGAGGTAGTGCCATTGGTGGATTTCTCGCAAGGATGGTTGAGGCTGCAAGCAGCCTGTCCGTCAGCACTATCGTTAACGGTGGTGTTGACTACACCGACGATTTCCTTGCTATGGCGATCAAAAATTGCCGAACCGGAATTGCCACCAAGTATACTGCAGCGATGCCGAAAACTATCGAGAAAACGATAATCACCCTCCCAAACCGAGACGGTTTTTCCCATTGTACAGTGGGCATAATGAAGCCCCAGCAGGGAGGCGTTGATCCCAGACATGGGCACGCCACCAATAAAGATCTCAGTCCCTTCACTTGGACGAGTGTGGGCGAGGGGGTAAGAGCAATAGCCTAGGGATTTCAATGCTGCTAGACTGGTGCTTAGGGCCACCAAGCCAACGTCGGTGCCATTCATGCTTGCAAAGGCGATGCTTTGAGCAGGGTAGGCCTTAAGATTTTTGGACCTGACGTTTTCGACGTAGTAGCTGGGAAACATGTTTTTGCCGGCAGCCTCGCTTTTGTTAATTACCACCGCACTTGGCTCCAACAAACTAGAACCTACGCAATGGCCGTTGGTAAGAACGTAGGCCGGAGCCTTCGTGTCGGTGCCTTTGGTATCAATAAGAGTACCAGAACAATCGCTGTAGCGACCGAGACCGTTAAAAGAGGGTTGATCACGAGGATTGATAATAGTCCAAGCTACACTATCACTGTTGGCCGAAGTATCGGGGATTTTTGCCCCGTTACCATCATAAATAGCCGTAAGACTGAGGGAGTCAAGTTCGGCAAAGGAGCAGTCATGGCTAGCTGGTGCAGGGATACCCGTAACTGAGGTTGTTTGTTCTTCATTACAAAAAACAGGTAAAAAGCCAATTAAAACGCTGATCAGTAGGCGTGAATTCATATACCTGCCTCTATGTAAGTGTGTCCGTTCTGTGTTAGATTAATGATACTATACTCATCGGCTTTTGGTCTGCAACGGTGTTGCTCATCAAAAACGCTTCTCATTGGCAAAAATGCTAACTGGGTCGCGTTTTTTTCCTCGCGCCTTGTGCAGACCAAAAGCCGATGGGTATACATAGGAGGATATCTTATGGGCCACGATACGGTGCTATTTGGGGGAATATCCCTGGCCCTCTGCTTTCAGTCCACTATTTTTGCGGGAACAGCCCGCTATGAGCTTCCCCACCTCGCCGCATATGTGTCGACGGAGCCAGTTAATGATCCGGCCCCCCACTGGGCAGAGGTGGTACTCCACGAGGCCCGGTCCTTAGGGCTCAATATTTCCTGCTATTTTGCTGATGCCCACGATCATGGCGAACTTCGCCAAGGAGAGCATAATAATGACCTCGTGCTTACCCGAGACCTTCCAGGACGCTATCAACTGACCAGCGGAAGTAAAACGGCAATTTTTGCCCAAGTTCCCTTTAAGGATCTACGTTATTGCAGCCTGGTGCTCTATCATCTGAGTGGCTATGCTCTGTTCCAAGGAGAGCGCTTGGATTTTCACGATCGTATTCTCTATATTGCCAATAACAGCACGGTTAGTTGGCGTCCTGGTGATACGGGCCCTGAGGTTAGCGCCAAGGTGGAAGAACTACTACGCCGTCACAAGCTGGTGGCTTCGGTTTACTACAAACCTTATGTGTATTTAACCATGGAGGACAAGTCTCTTTAAGGGCCGAAATTCAGTATTATTCATCAAGAATTTTTTTGGCAGGAGCTGCGCTTGTGATCAAATTTAAAATTAAAAATCCTAATCTGATCAACAAGTTGTTTCCTCTATTTTTGCAGAAGCAAGCAACTCAGCTGAAAGAATCAGCCAACGAAAGGCAAGGTCGAATAGGTCAAAATTTACAGATTATCTTTGGATTTTTAACGTTTTTTTCTCTCACTTCATGCCAAACAGTTCACCGCGACCACCTTTCAACACAACTTGCACCATACAACATAACAAAACCAGAGGTGGTGAGTAAAAAGCTGCCGATTCCTCTAACCTTTGTTGATCCTCAATTATTAGCAAATCTGCAGCACTTCTATTGCATCAACCATGTATCGCTTAAACTAAGTGGCAGCGAATTGGCAGCAGCCCGCCAAGAGCTCGCAAGAAATGTGGTCAAATCGATATTTTCCGACCTCGGCATCAACTCCGCCAGAGAAAGCCCCCCGGAAAGATCTCCAGAAATAGAAGCAAGCCCAGCCCTCCCTTCAATTGAGCCTAGGGAAAGGCCCTCCCCAGAAATAGTAGGCAGAAGAGATCTTGCACCCCTTGAAGGGACATCTCTAGAAATAGAAGCAAGCCCAGCCCTTCCTTCAATTGAACCTAGGGAAAGGCCCTTCCCAGAAACATTACGCAGAATAGATCTTGCAACCTTTGAAAGGTTTAGCTTTCTAGCTCAAGAAGAAATCGCATTGATTACGCTACCTCGTGATCATCCTCTGCTTAGCAGCCTACAAAGATCCGCCAACAACAGTATAATCCGCGGTACCACAGAATTTAGATTGCGAGTGGAAAATATCTCCGAAAATCTAGCCGAAATAGTTGCCTTCGACCTTCGTTTGAAAACGAACAAAGAAGAAATAACCTTGGCAATGAATGCTCGCCTGCCCTATATTCCCAAAACCACCTACCGCAGTGACCCGCTCTTTTCTTTAAAAACTGAAGCCGTCAAGCGCCTAGGAGCAAATGGAGGCCGACAACCATTGGAGGAAGGCCTTACCGGCACTCTTTTCGATGCCGACCACCAATCTCCAATCGATTTTGAGGTTAAAAAAATCCTCGGGAATGGCACCCACGGTAAAATCCTTCAAGTTGACTTCCTAAGCGAGAATGGTCAGAGTTTTAGCTTGGCAATTAAACAACCTGTTCATTGGTCAGGATCCTTTGGCATAGAGGAAGTGGTGCTTTTAGATGGGATGGCACACCATCCAAATGGAGTTCAGTTCTTTGGATGTTACCCCTTAGCTGACGGACGACGTAATGCTCTAGCCATGGAAGTAATGTCAGGTGATTGGGCTTCTCCTGAGGTGAGTGCTTTTTCTTTTGAAGAAAAAACCCGTTTAATGATTGGAGCCGCCGATAGCCTTGCTGCTTTACATGAAAGAGCCAATGTTCACAAAGATATTTTTGCTAAAAATCTCTTTTTTTTGAGAGAAACGGTGGGTGCACATGAGGTGGTAGCAAAATTGGGAGATTTTGGAAGTTCTGGCCAAGAGTATCAACCTGGATTAGCTGCATTTGACGTCCTTGCTCTAGGGCAATCCATGATTCAATTGCGCGCAGGACGAAAAATCACCTGGGCTACCCCAGTGGGAAGTACACAATTTAAGCAATTTTTGAACCTGGAAATAATAAAGAATGATGAAATAAAATTACTGCATGAGATGATTGATATCGGCAGCAGTTCACCAATCTCAATGAAGCAAGTTGCAGCGAGATTGCGGGAAATATATCAGCTTGATAATATGTAACATTTCGTAACTACTTCCAGAAAAGAGTGTACTCTAATCATGAAACTTGTAGAAGCCATACAGCAAAAATTTAAACTTGCTAGTGCAACCAAAGCCAGAAAACTGATTAAAAGCGGTTTTGTTTTAGTAAACTCAATTCAAGTCCAGCGCCCTGATGCTGAAGTAGGGCCCCAAGATCAATTAGAACTGGCAGGACATAGCCTCAGACGTCAACAAAAAGCGCCTTTCGAGATTTTATTTGAAGATGAGGCTGTTTTGCTTGCGGTCAAACCTGCCGGCATTGTGGTCGAGGATTTTTTTAAGAAAGTTTGCGCGTATACCCCGGTAATTTTAACTCATCGCCTTGACCGTCCCGTCTCTGGCATTATGATTTTTGCTAAGTCAGGAAAAATTGAGCGCCTTTTAGAGAGCGATTGGTCTAACAACGATAAAATCTATATTGCACTGGTGGAAGGTAGCTTACCTAAAGCTGAAGGCCGTATTGAAAGCTGGCTTGCCGAGAATAAAGACCTTAAAGTCTACTCCACTGCGGAAGGGGCACATAGCAAACGCGCAATTACTCACTATCGTACCCTCTCGAAAAACCGAGTCGAAGTCCGCCTCGAAACAGGGAGAAAAAACCAAATTCGTGTACATCTATCAGATCTTGGCTGTCCGATTGTAGGAGATAAAAAATATGGAGCAAAATCCTACATGCAAGGCCGAATCGCTTTGCACGCTTACCAACTTTCGTTCAAGCATCCTTTGCTAGGCACACGAATGACCTTTAGCAAAGAAGCACCGTTTTGAAGACAGTTTTTACTGACACCGACACTCACAAATAGGTTCAAAAGAAGCGCCGCAATAAAATAGTGGAAAAGTGGCAACTCGTACTGCTGCTCGACTAAGGAGGAATGCTAGGCGAGCTGAGCTGATTAATGCTCCTGTTGGTACAGCACAGCACTCTCCGACCACAGTACGACAAGCCTCTCCACAGTGTTCCCGACACGTATCCTCGTTCTTGCCATTGAATTCCACGACCTCACCTCCCTTGACCTTTCGCCGTAGCTGTTGATACTTTTCCGCAATCGTATATCCGCTCTGCTGAGAGCAGTCAGCACAACAGCCTACTGCAGCTAGAGAGAGATGACCAAAGATACCATTAGCCATAAGAAAACATCGACAGTAGGCATTTCCATCTGTTTTTTTTCTTGCTTCTTGTTCTGTAAATTGAACTGATAATTTGTGCTCATCCCCAGTACCAAACAAACACATTAAGGGAAGGAGCCCTATCTCTCCACAGTCCCAGCGGATAAGTAATGATTGTATCATTTTTAAAAATCGGGCTCTTCCGCAGTTTTTGTGGGTAAGTTGTTGAGAAAGACCCGGACTGCTACCGCGCTGACCAGCTATTTCCCCTGATTGCGCATTTTAGCCAGCTTGGTTCCTCCGACGCGATAGGAT
>JAHFAI010000030.1 GCA_023250635.1 Deltaproteobacteria bacterium
TCTTGACCACTTCGCAATAAATTCCTACATTAAATTTTTCTACCTCACCGTTGGCTCCATAGCCTAGCCCCACAGGGAAGACTCATGAAGAACTAACCTACCAAATTTCTTGCAGTAATTCGCAAAAACACAATTTTATGTGACTATCGGCCACAGGCTGATGGTCAGAAAAAGGCCTCAATAGGTTCGAAACAGGATGAATAATTGGGGGGAGTAATGGAGCTGGCGCGAAAGCGCCTAAGTTAGTCGCTTATTGTCGTCGTGGCAAAGAGAGGATCAAACAGGGCGGTGATGGAGCTTAACGCGTAGAGGGGTTCTAGGTTAAGGGGGATATTCAATCCTATATTGTCGATCAGGCTCGTGCTGATTGCGCGGTAAGAGCTAATCAGATTGCGGGCAGTGGTGAAATCGAGTGTACGTAAGCTTGCAACTAACTCCTGCTCAAGACGATTAAGTTCCTTGAGCTGTCGCGCTCGTTTGTTAAAACAGGCAAACTTGGGGAGTAACGGCAGACGAAGACAGTAGTCTCTGTCCGCCTGCTTCACGCTCCCTATCCCTACATAGAGGCCTTTTTTTTCGTAGCAATGTGTTTCTCCCCAGCCTAGGCCTAGGCCTACTACAACTTGGATAATACTCTTATTTAGAAAATCGAGGGAAGTTTGTGGCTTGTTCTCCACCTGTGGCTCATTCACCTCCGCACTGTAAGCAAATCCTACGCTTGCTGCTATGCCAATATTTGCCGCAAAAGAGACGACGGCAACGGGGCCAGAGCAGAAATTACTCCCTTCGACTACACCCAAGCCAAAGCCGACACTGGCTCCTGGGATAAATGCTACGGTAGTTTCGAGGCAGATCTGGGATGCGGGGCGGTTATACCGGCGGTGATCAGCGGTTCCTCCCCTAGCTAACTCACGAAAATAGGCTGTTTTTCTCGCAATAGGGAGGATTTCCTGAAACATCGCGGTGAGCACGCCAAAGCGATTCCAGTAGCTTTCCGCATAATTCAGCCAGCGTTGTTCACCAGGGACATTACCATGGTAGCGATAATAAGCGCTAATAAAGGTGCTGAAGTCAGCTTTTTGTTGGGGAGTAAGGGTGGTTCTCCCTTCGATCCATGCGCTCATATAGGGGGTAGGCAGGGGGAGAGGCCCTTGGTTGTGGCTTTGGAGCTGAGCATGACCCCGGGTATTAGCCGCTTCAGTTCGAAGCTCACCTTCCTCCTCTTCCCTGTCATCAGGAACCAGCTGAGGCAGCTGCAGGCTGTCTTGGTGAAGAGAGTGCTGCTCCCTAGATTCTTTGCTATTTTCTGCTTTAGAGCTGGCAAGAGCTAGAGAATTAAGGTTGAAGAGCAGCAGTCCCCAGAGGACGTTGGTAATTTTCACGCTATCTCCTTTATCTGCCATGAGGGCTAATGTAGATGGAAATAGTATGGAGATTTGCATGAGAGGAAACTAAGCGCCGATTTTAATAACCCCCGTATACTAATTCAGAGGTGCGACTCCACTATGCTCCACCACCTCAAAATTAATATCCGGCCATTTTTGGCCTTCTTGGACGATGGTGGGGAGCTTGTTTTTAAGCACCAAAATATTCCACACCTTATCCCATAAACCAGCTATTACTCGGGCTGAATCGTTAACTCCCCCCCGCGAATCAAGATAATTGACCGCCGACCAGGGGGCGATAGTTCGTCCCCGTGGAGCCAGCACCTTGGCGAAACGGCGAAGCGCTACCACATTAATCCAGTACTGCAAACTAAGTTGTTGTCTCACCCGTTCAATGGTTTCACTGCGCCCCGCTTTAGCAAAAATAACCGCAATATCTCCTGCGGGAACAAATTTACGAAACCTAACCCGAGCGTCCTCAATATCCATCGTCGCCAAGTAGTCGAGCCAGTGATCGGTGTATTCTTGAGCTGCCGTCATATCGTTGTTAAAATCTTTGGCGGCAGTCGCCCGAACAAAATGCTGATCAAAATGCGTGTCTGCAGCATCGTGGGACAAGACCCCGAGAAAATGCGCAAAAAGTTGGCGACAATGAGCATCTTTTACTAGCTGCTCCTGAGAACACTGCTCGTGAATAGAGGTGAGATAAGTATTGAGAAAAGTTGGCCAATGGCTGAACTCGCTCCACTCTTCACCAAAGAGATAGCCAGCATCAGGGAAAATCGTCCCACTCAAGACGGCATCCCGTTCCTCCCTCAACAGATCCTGAAGGTGCGAAGCCGTGAGATACAGAGAAGCTCGCTGGCTAACCAGCAGATGAAGAATGATGCCCGAGGCCTGAGCAAGCGAGGCTGATAGTACCAGGAAAACTCCAAGCACCAGGCAGGGAAATCTACGCATAAATCTTCCACCATTAAAGTAACAACGATAGGTCTCTAGGGGAAGTTTTGCTGAGCAGCCTGGGCTTGTAAATTTAAAATCGCTGGCGAGAAGGTGAATTGAATAAGAGAACGGAGCACTGCTGCTTATTTTTTCTTTTTTTCAGCCTTAGCTTTTTTCTTTTCTTTAGCTGTTTTTAGTGGTTTTTTCTTCTCGTCTTTTTTTGCATTTTTATCTTTGGCCATAAATTAAATTCCTCCTCAATCTACTCGGGTAAAAACGACACATATTTTCTAGAATCGCATATATAGAAAGACAGTGCAAATCTAAGTTTTTAGGCGGTCTTTTGATACCACTGCTCCCGCAAAATCTTGCATGCTTCTCCGTAGGCAAGAAGAATCGCCTGCAAGAGTTCACCCATGGCGGCCAACTGCTGTTCCCGAGCTTGGGTTTCTAGCTCAGTGCACAGCTGATAAAGACGCACCGCGCCAATATTAGCAGAGCTGCCTTTAAACTTATGAGCAAGTTTTTCAATAGCAACAAAATGGGCCTTTTTGACCGCTTCTTCTAATTCTCCCAGCAACAAAGGACTCTGTTGGCAGTAAAGATCGATCAGTTCCGAAACAAAATCTCTCTCCCCCGCCTGATTGAGCTCCCGTAAGCCGAGCAGTTGTTCTGCATCGATAATGGCTTGACTACCAGTCATCTGTTTGCTTCCACTTGACAAGTCCTAGAAAAAAGATCGGCAGAAGAGGAACAAAAACTTAATAGATTTACTTAAGTTGTTATTTTAAGTGGGTTAATAGGCGTTAGGATTTACAAAGCCTTTAAAAATCGTCAATATCAAAATTTTTATATCGAAGCGCAGCGACCAATGTTGAATATAATAAAGGTCACATTCGATCCGTCGCTCGATACTCGTATCACCTCGCCAACCATTAACCTGAGCCCAGCCGGTTATCCCTGCCTTAACTTTATGGCGCAGCATATAGCCTGGCACCTGCTTGCGAAACTGGGCCACAAAAACCGGCCGTTCTGGGCGGGGACCCACCATGCTCATTTCACCACGCAAAACATTAAGCAATTGCGGTAATTCGTCAAGACTGGTGCGTCGGAGAATTTTGCCCAAGCGGGTGGTGCGTTGATCGTTCTTGCTAGCCCATACCGCACCGCTTTGCCGCTCTGCCGCTTGCCCCATAGTACGAAATTTAAAGATCGAAAACTCGCTCCCATCAAGACCCATACGCTTTTGCAAATAAAAAACCGGACCTGGAGAACTAAATTTAACGAACAAGGCGATAATCACCATCAACGGAGCAAAGAGTAGTAAAGCAAGACTTGCCCCCAGGAGATCAAGCACGCGTTTTGCTAGCTGGCCGGTACCTTGCAAAGGACTATCGTGAATATGAATAAGCGGGAGATTGTCGCTAATTTCTACCCGACTACCAAACTTGGTGAAGCGTTGCAAATCGGGAACCAGGGTAATATCCATTACCTGCTCTGCTAGAGAGGCTAAATTGTCCTCGATAAACTGATAGCCCTGATAGGGAAGCGCTAAAACCACGCGATCATAAGCTTGAGCAACAAAAAAATCAGCCCAATTCTCCGGTAAATCATGGATCTCAACTCCTTGCAAGCGGCAATGTTGTTCGCTCCCTGCGCACTGTTCGGAGCTTCCCACCAATAAGGCACCAAGCTGAACCTCTGCACCTTCCCAGCTCTGGCGAAGCACGGCCAAAACCTGAATAAAACCACCAGCGCTGCCGATAACCAGGACCCGACGAGCTTTGCTGCACGCCCGCCGATACTGCAAATAACGGTCGAGACTTAGGCGTAGGCTAATGACCACCAAGGGGTGGACGAGCGCAAAAATTAACAGGGTCATGCGAGAATATTTATATTCTTCATAGAAATAGGTAAGAACAATAAAGCCCACGGTTGCCAGGGCGCAGGCCTGCAGTAAACGTCGACTACGCCCCCGACGGGGCAGCTCATACAGACGATGCACAGAAAAAACCAAGGCCCAGATTACCGCAATAAAAGGCAGAAGTTTAAAATACACCTGCAAATTGGGGATACCCTTGCTTGCCGGGAGAGAATAAAAACGGAAATAACAGGAAAAATACCAAGAAAGCAAGATTCCCGACATATCACTGATGAAAGCGATTATTTTATACACGTCTTTATGTGGTTGGCTCATTTGGGGACCTATTCGCTGCACAGCTGTTCAATAGCTGCCTGCATTTGCGCTTGAAAATTTCTCTTACTAAAGCCCCCAGCAAAAGCCACCAGTTGCTCAGAATCGAAAGACTCTGCGCGAAAGCTTTGCAGTGCTGCACTTAGGGCCTCAAGACGAGGAGCAGCAAAAAAATCGCCGGTCACCCCCGGTTTAATATAGTCTAGAGCCCCCCCCGCTTGCAGTGCCAAGACGGGAGTACCACAAGCCATAGCTTCTATAGCGATCATTCCAAAATCCTCTAGCCCTGGAAACAACAAGCCGCGAGCCCCTTGTAGCAAGCTGCGGAGCTCACCCTGCTCGGGTTTTATACGGAATTTCGTATAAGGACCAGCCAGCCGTCGTAGTTTTTTTTCTTCAGGACCACTCCCGGCAACGATAAGAGGCTGCTTGAGCTGCTCACAAGCGCCAATCGCTAAATCAAAGCGTTTGTAGGCAACAAACGCTCCTGCAGCTAACCAATAGCCTTCCCGCTCTTTTGCTGCAGCTGCAGACCTAGGAACAAAAAAATCATTGTCGATGGGAGGATGAATCACCTTACTCTTGCGCCCATAGTACTTCTCCACCCGTTTACCAACAAAGCTCGAATTAACTACCAGACTATCGCAGCGCCCCGTGCTAACTACATCCCAGAGACGAAGATTTTTGCTGAGCAGGTGAATTAGCCCGGAGAGGCCCGGTATCCGGGGAAGTTGCTGCAGATATTCCTGACGCTGATCCCAAATATAGCGCATGGGTGAATGAATATAGGAAAGATGCTTGGCTCCAGGAGCAGGAATAACCCCCTTGGCAACACAGGAAGAAGTACTAATTATCAAATCGTAGTCAAAAAGCGGCAGCGCCTCGATGCAATGAGGTAATAGCGGTAACAACGCCTTACGCAGAGGCCGCAACCATTGCAACGACGGCGGGCAGATAATTTGCCGGCTACGAAGCTCGGGGGGCAGCGCACTCGCTTTATAAAAAAGGGTGTAAATAGGAGCACGAGGGTAGAGTTCTGCTAGAGCCGCCAGGACTTTTTCACCACCACGATAACTAACCAACCAGTCATGAACCAAGGCTACTTTCATTGTGTCCCTTATAACTATTCCCTTTTAAACCTTCAATAGTTACCACATAGCTGGCAAAAAACCCACCGGGATGAGGGGTTTTATGGGCAAAAATTTGCACCGAGGACTTGAGGTACGCTATGATAACACTAGATCTGTAGCTGCCGAGGCAGCAAATTTATAATAAGGTGAAGCACCTTGAGCTCCCCTGTCCTAACTCAAGGAGCCTCAGCAGCTCTACCCGCCTTATCTCGCCACCACGGTGAAGAACCCGGGGCAATTAACCAGCTTTTTCCTGAAATTATTTGCCAAAGCCCGGAAATGTTCGAGGTATTACACACCGTCGCTAAAGTTGCTGCCTCGCAAAGCTCAGTGCTGTTACTCGGAGCCAGTGGCACCGGTAAAGAACTCATCGCCGCGGCAATTCACCGGCTTTCCCGACGGATCAACGAAAATTTTATAGCGCTCAACTGTAGCGCCATACCTGAATCCTTGCTTGAGGCTGAACTTTTTGGTTATGAAAAAGGTGCTTTTACTGGTGCAGAAAAACAGCGGCTTGGTCTCTTTGCCATGGCAAATCATGGCACCATGTTTCTTGACGAAATCAGCGAAATGCCTCTGCTGCTGCAAGCGAAGCTCTTACGAGTATTGCAAGAGAAAAAATTTCTGCCTCTGGGAGCTCAAAAGACCAGCGAAGCCAACGTTCGGATAATTGCTGCTACCAACTGCGATCTCTTCCAAGCCGTACAAGATCAACGCTTTCGCCTCGATCTCTTCTATCGCCTCAACGTTTTGCCGATTACCCTCCCGGCGCTCAAGGAACGGCGCGGAGATATTCTCCTCTTAATCGAACATTTTTTACAAAAGGGCCTCACTGCTTACCCCGAGTACCGCCCCTGTTTTTTTGATGCAGAATGCTTAGCGCTTCTTGCTCACTATGATTGGCCTGGCAATGTCCGAGAGTTACAAAATTTGGTTGAACGCTGTATTATCATGGGGGGAGGAGGAGAGCTCAGCAAAGAAAATCTCCCGCGAGAAATTCGCGGATTTAGTCAACAAGCCAGCAGCTGCCCCTTACCTGAGAAAGGGCTAGACCTCAATAAGCTGGTTCATGACCTGGAAAATAGCCTGATTCAACAAGCTCTAGAACGTTGTAACTACAACAAAAATCTCGCAGCAAAACTTCTCGGTCTCAATCGTACTACCCTGGTAGAACGAATCAAAAAACGGGGACTTAGCATCTAAAGAGTCAAAATTTCGCTTTCTTTCTTCTCAATCCGGGTATCAACCAAAGCCACGTACTTATCCGTCACCGTTTGGATATCCTTGTGCAATTTTTTGCTCTCGTCTTCACCTATTTCCTTGTCTTTTTCCTGCTTTTTTACCGCTGTATTCCCATCCTGGCGAATTTTACGGATAAAAACTTTTGCTTCTTCTCCGTGTTTTTTGATGGACTTAGCTATCTCCAAGCGCCGTTCCTGATTAAGCGGAGGTATAGGCAAACGAATGACATTGCCATCGTTATTAGGCTGAATGCCGATATCCGCAATTTGGATAGCTTTTTCTAGTTCACCGATGATTTTTTTGTCAAAGGGAGAAATAACGATAGTTCGTGCATCGGGAGTAGAAAGGGAAGCTATCTGGTTAAGAGGGGTCATCGTTCCATAGTAAGAAACTTTGATCCCATCAAGAAGGTTGAGATTGGCACGCCCCACCCGCACGCGGCTGAGCTCTTTATCAAGAGCTTCGAGGCGTTTTTTCATTTTGTCTTCACAGAGAGAAAGATGATTCATGGCGAATTCCTTATTTGCAGACAGGGTTGGTCCTAATTTACCAGCGTACCTCTGCTCGGCTCATTTAAGGCAGCTAAGACATCGCCGCGAGCCTCGAGTTTACAAACCAAAATTGGTAGCTTGGCCTCCATACACATGGTGATGGCGGTAGCATCCATGACTTGCAATTGTTGGGAGATGACCTCGAGATAACTGAGGGTTTGGAATTTTTTTGCCAATTTATTTTTGAAGGGATCGCTATCGTAGATCCCATCTACTTTGGTGACTTTAACGATAATCTCCGCACTAACTTCCTGAGCCCGCAAGCTCGCGGCGGTGTCGGTGGTAAAAAGAGGATTACCGGTGCCACCAGCGAAGATCACCACCCGCCCAGCAGCGAGATGTTTCACTGCTTTGCGGCGAATATAGGGTTCGGCAAGCTCAGGCATATGAATTGCCGTCATTACCCGGGTATGAATCCCGTGATGAGGGCCCTCAAGCACCGCCTGGAGGGCGAGGCCATTAATACAGGTAGCGAGCATTCCCATATAATCGGCAGCCGCACGTTCCATATGAAACTCGTCTGCTTGAGAACCGCGGAAGAAGTTCCCGCCACCAATAACCACCCCCACCTCGTAGCCAGCCCCATGAACCTGGGCTATTTCACCAGCGAGCAGGCGAATAGCGGCGGTGTTGAGGCCACCACGGGCATCACCGCCAAGCATTTCCCCGGAGAGTTTCAACATGACTCGGGTAAACTGTTTTTTTACCAATTTTTTTCCCACAGAGATGCTCTCCTCGCTACTTAGCAGTATTGTTGTAAACCGGCAGGCTCTAAGAAGGTAGCACGACTATTTGAGTTGGGCAGCGACTTCATCAGCGAAGTTTTGTTTCTTAACTTCGATACCTTCACCCACTTGAAAGCGAACAAAGCCAGTAACCGTAAGCGGCAGACCACTTTGCTTAAGATAGGAAGCGATGGTTAGTTTTGGTTCCTTAACAAAAGGCTGCTCCAAAAAACATACTTCGCCGTAGAACTTGCTGATTTGCCCCATAATCGCCTTTTCGATAATATCCTCAGGCTTTCCGGATTCACGCATCTTTTTGCGGGCAAGTTCTTTTTCCTGCTCTAGTTCGCCAACAACAACCTCTTCGCGAACTAAATAGCGAGGAGCGGCTGCAGCAACATGCATCGCCAAGTCTTGTCCCATCTGCACGGCTTTTTCGTTCGAACCATCATTTCCTGCAAGGGCAACGAGGGTTACAATTTTGCCCTGCATATGGTTATAACCGCTAACAAAGCCATTTTCAGCCCGTACTCGCGTAAGACGACGTAAACTCATATTCTCGCCGACCTTGGCAATCAAGGCAACAAGTTGCCCAGCTACGGTGCTATCACCCATGGGCGCGCTTCCAAGCCCATGGATATCATTAACCGCCGAAGTCAAAGCAATACTGGCTGCTTCACGAACAAAGTGTTGAAATGCCTCGTTTTTTGCCGAGAAATCAGTTTCGCAGTTAATTTCGAGCACTAGCGCTTCTTTGCGGGAGGGGGCTACCACAAAGTGCACCAAACCTTCGGCCGTGGTGCGCTCGGCTTTCTGGGCAGCTCGGGACATTCCCCGCTCACGCAGCCACAAAATAGCTTTATCCATATTTCCCTGATTTTCACTCAGGGCTTTTTTGCACTCCATCATCCCGACTCCCGTGGAATCGCGAAGCTGCTTAACTTGAGCTGCAGTAATCATCATTATTTTTCCTCCTCCGCAACGACTCAGGTCTTGGTGCATCTTCGCCGCTTTCTTCGTCGCTGCGCGTGCTCACCGCCAGACGGCGGCTCCGCTGCTCGCTCCTCGAAAGCAGCAAAACTGCACCAAGCCTTGAGTCGTTGAATAGTTGTTGAATACTCGTTGAATAATCGTCGTTTATTCGGCGAGCCGTTCTTTTTTCTTTTTCATAACCTTAACCGTATGCCCTTCACGGTCGTAGATGGTGCCTTCCGCAGAAGAGAAGCCCTCGCCTTTTTCTTCAGAATAATCCTTCATGCGACTACGGCCGGCTAAACAAGCCTCGGTGATGGTCTTAATGAAAAGTTGCACCGATTTTAGGCTGTCATCGTTACCAGGTACAGGATAATCAATTCCATCAGGATCAGCATTGGTATCGGTAATCGCAATAACCGGGATACCCAATTTGCGGGCCTCAAGAATTGCTGTGTACTCTTTGTGAGCATCGAGAACAAAAATAGCACTAGGCAGGCCAGGCATATCTTTGATGCCGCCAATATTACGCTCGAGTTTTTCACGCATACGCTCGAGGTTAAGAGCCTCTTTTTTGGTCAACTTGGCATAAGTGCCGTCAGCTGCCATTTTTTCAATGCGCTTAAGACGATGCACCCCTTTTTTCAAGGTTTGGTAGTTGGTGAGCGTACCACCTAACCAGCGAAAATTCATAAAGTACATACCAGCGCGAGCTGCTTCCTCAGCAATAATATCGCGAGACTGGCGCTTAGTACCAACATAGAGAACATGACCACCACGAGCTGTGATGTTCTCGAGAAAGTCGCAAGCTTTTTTGAGGCATTTAACGGTTTTTTGGAGGTCGATAATATGGATGCTATTGCGAGTGCCGAAGATATAGCGGCTCATTTTAGGGTTCCAGCGCCGGCATTGATGGCCGTAGTGAACCCCTGCTTCCAATAATTCTCGCATGTTAATAGTTACTGCCATGGTCTAGACTCTCTTTCTTGACAAGGTTGTGACGTCGGTTCCCGCTCATGCATCGCAGACCTGCTGATACACACCTAGGGAATGGGGAACCTGTGAAATATGCTTTTATACGGTAGGGAGTACAAAAAGCCGCGGTTAGGATACTCAGCCGCTGCAGGGATTGCTAGCACAAAGTATCGAGACAGCACAACTATTTTTGCGTTGACGATGGCTGGCAAGCACGATATGAACTAGGGTCTTTTCTGTCGAGATCAAGGAGTTTCATCATGCCAGTTCCTAAGTTCCGCACCTCCGCCTCAAAGCGCGATATGCGGCGATCCCACCATGCCTTGAAGGCCCCTGGGATGTCCATATGCCCCGATTGTCAAGAAGTTAAGATGCCTCACGTGGTCTGTAAGTCTTGCGGCCATTACAAAGGCAAGCATGTTATGGATGTTCCTGGCCATACTCATGACCACAACCACGCAGATCATTCTAAATAGATAGAGCGCGAGCTTGTCATCCTGAGCGAAGCGAAGGACCTCCCTAATGGCTCTCCCTTTACTAGCGATGTTTCCTGGGCAAGGTTCCCAATTTGTCGGCATGGGTAAGGACGCCCTCGGGGAATTCCCTCGCGCGCGTTTGACCTTTGAAGAAGCAGAAGACGCCATCGGGGTCAAGCTACGGGATCTTTGTCTAGAAGGACCCGCCGATGAGCTCGAACTTACCAGCAACCAACAACCAGCTATTCTAACCCTCAGCCTAGCCATCTGGCGTATTTTGCAAGATGAAGCCGGGCTGACAAGCCAGTATTTTGCGGGACATAGCCTTGGAGAATACTCGGCCCTTATCGCTGCCGGCAAACTCGCCTTTGCCGATGGAGTACGCTTGGTACGCCAACGCGGCTTAGCCATGCAACGAGCCGTTCCTCGGGAAGTAGGGGCCATGGCTGCAGTTCTGGGTATGGACGGCGATAAACTTGCCGCTTTATGCCGAAAATACTCCCAAGCAGCTGAGCTCTGCGTCGAGGTGGTCAACTTCAATAGCCCTGAGCAACAAATTATCTCGGGGCATCGCCAGGGGGTGGAAGGCGTTTGCGCTGCCTTAGGCGAACAGGGAATAAAAACAGTAAAGCTAGCTGTCAGCGCCCCCTTTCATTCTTCCCTCATGGCCCCTGCCCGAGAAGCAATGCGCCCCCTCTTGCTGCAAAGCCTTATTGCCACTAATGATGCTTACCTTATCGCCAACGTAAGCGGGGAGATCATCCGAAATTACGGGGCAGAGCTGTTGATTCAGCAGATCGATCAACCAGTACTGTGGTCGAAGTCCCTCACTGCAAGCCATGCCGCTGGCTTAACCACCTACCTCGAAGTCGGACCGGGTCGTGTGCTTTTTGGTTTGGCACGTAAATGCCTGCCTGCTGGGGTGACTCTTATGCATAGCAATGATCTAAAAACGGCCATCAATAAAATTACTTCCGTTTTCGCCGCCCCGTCATCCTGAGCGAAGCGAAGGACCCCCCGATCCACTTCTCTGTGCTAAGATAGCTCAATATTTCATTTCTTTGTAACGAGTCGCTGGCGCGAAATAGCATATTTCGTGCCGCGACGTGTCCTGAGGAGCAAAGCGACGAAGGATCTGTCACGTGATATCCGGATGTTATGTGAAGGATCTGTCACGTGATATCCGGATGTTATGTGAAGGATCTGTCACGTGATATCCGGATGTTATGTGAAAGATCCTTCCTCACTGCGTTCGTCAGGACACGGCGCTGGCGCTTTTGCGCCAGCGCCTAACTACTCAAGGCTTGGTGCAGTTTTGCTGCTTTCGAGGCGCGAGCAGCGGAGCGGCCGTCTGGCCGTGAGCATGCGCAGCAACGAAGAAAGCGGCGAAGATGCACCAAGACCTGAGTCGTTACATTTCTTTTTTATTTTTCGCTGCTCTTCTCGTCTCTGCCATCGCCACCAAGCCCATAAGCGGCAGGGAGACGGCTATTAAGAGCAGCGCGAGTTCACGAGCAAACCCATAGTTCCACGCTAGCGAGGAAACCGCGGTGAGGGTAGTGGCAATAAGCAACAAGCGACCTACTGTGGTTTTTGGTGGTTATAGAAGGATTTCTTCTTCCATAGTAACTCGAGCACTTACAAAACTCTATACCAGCCTTCTACTCTTCTTCCCGCCTCTCCTTGCCAATGATTATTTTCATGGGGATCATGTGCCCCTAGCACAAAGCATCCGCCTTTCTCGGCTTAGTGACGGCAAGGTGCTCTACGACTTTCAGGGTAAGACTCCCTTAGTACCCGCTTCCGTGAGCAAGCTGATTACCGCTTCTGCCCTCCTTTCGTACCTCGGCCCTCATCATCATTTTGCAACCAATTTTTACCAAAACGGTGCAATGAAAGGCGGCGAACTTGTCGGCGATCTTTATGTGGTCGGTGATGGCGATCCCCTGCTGCTCAGCGAAGATCTCTGGAAAATCACCAGCGATCTAAAAAACCTTGGTCTTCGTACGATTTCCGGCAACATTGTGGTAGATAACAGCCTTTTTTATGGAACAGGCTCCCAAGCGCCGTCCTTTAACGGCCCGTCCACCACCCATGCCTACGATGCACCAATCACCGCCTTTGGGGTAAATTTTAATACTCTCGCTATTGCCGTAAGCCCTGGCCCCAAGGTGGGAAGTCCTGCCCTAGTGAGCCTCGATCCGCTCCGCCAAGAACTCGTCATAACAGAAAACTTAGTGCAGACCAGCGCTAGCGGTAGAGCAGAGCTTGTGGTCGAACGCCTAAGTCTTAAGGACGGCGCCAATAAACTACTGGTAAGCGGCAGCATTCCCCTCGGCGCTCCCCTGCAAAAAATCTATCGCTCGGTAGACAATCCCCAGATTACCGCAGGTGAATACCTCCGTTCGTTTCTTGCCGCCCAAGGAATTACTTGTGCCGGCACTACCCGTACGGGGACACTGCCTCCTCAGAGCAAACTCCTCCTCAGTTATCAGAGCAAAGACCTCTCCCAAATTCTACGCAGCCTGATGTTCTACTCCAACAACTACATGGCCGATGTTTTGCTTACTCGCTTAGGCGCTTATCCCTTGGAGAACCAAGCAATTGCCGTCACCGGTACAAGTCCCTGGGAACGCGGGCTGAACCGCATCGAAACCTTTCTCCGCACTCAGATAAAATGGCAAGGTAATGACTTTAATTTTACCAGCGGATCGGGACTGAGTCCCGACAACAGCTTGAGTGCTGAAAAACTCGTCTCCCTGCTGAGAACAGTTTCCCAGCACTGGCAGTATTACCCAGAATTTCTTGCAAGCTTACCCACAGCCGGCATGGCAGGTAGTTTGGGCCAACGTTTTCTCTCACCTGAATCCCAGACCTTACGCGGGAATCTCCGTGCCAAAACGGGGACCTTCGTCAGCCCCTTAGCAGTTTCCGCTATGGCCGGTTATTTCCATCACCCGCGTCAGAACGTAATCGTCTTTGCAATTATTCAAAATGGCATTGCCGGCAAGGCTCAACCAAGCATCGCTGATCTTCATCAGCGTGAGGAAAGAGGGCTAGCAGAAATCTTCGAAATCCTTTAAAACAGCTGCTGCCAACCTCAATGCTGAACGAAAATTCGCACAAGGATCCTCCTACTATGCCATTTGAGCATTTGTCCCTCGCCTATCATCAGCGCTCCCCTGCGGGAAAAATCGCCATTACCTGTACGAAACCCTTGGCTTCACCAGAGGATCTTGCTTTAGCATATTCTCCAGGGGTAGCAGGGCCCTCACGAAAAATTGCCCTATCTCCCGAGCTGAGCTACCAATACACCGCTCGCGGTAATCTCGTTGCGGTTATCAGCGATGGAAGCGCTGTTTTAGGTTTGGGAAATATCGGCCCCTATGCTGCCAAACCAGTATTAGAGGGCAAGGCAATGCTTTTTAAGAAATTTGCCAATATCGATGTTTTTGATCTCGAGGTCAAAGCGGCCAACCCTGATGAATTTATTGCGGTGGTCCGTGCTTTAGAACCGACCTTCGGGGGAATTAATCTCGAGGACATCAAGGCACCCGAATGTTTTTATATTGAAGAGCAACTCACAAAAACCATGGGCATTCCTGTTTTTCATGATGACCAGCACGGCACCGCCATAGTCGTAGCCGCAGCCTTACTCAATGCCCTGCTCTTGACAAAACGCGCTCTCACCACCACAAAAATCGTTATCTGCGGTGCCGGTGCTGCCGCTATTAGTATTGGCAAGCTGTTGCTTAGTTTGGGGCTCGACCCTCAGTGTCTCCTTATGGTGGACTCCCACGGAGTACTTACCCATAAGCGTCAAAGCTTGAATCCCTACAAGCAGGAATTCGTCCGTCATACTGAGCGCAGCAGTATGCAGGCAGCCCTGGTCAAAGCCGACGTTTTTATCGGCGTATCTTCAGCGAACCTGCTTACTCCTGCCATGCTCTCCAGTATGGCCCCGCAAGCTATCGTCTTCGCCCTTGCTAATCCTAACCCCGAGATCAATCCAGGCTTGGCCATGAAAACTCGCGGCGATATTATTATGGCTACGGGACGCTCAGATTATCCCAATCAGGTAAACAATGTCTTGGCCTTTCCCTATATTTTCCGCGGTGCCTTAGATGTGCGAGCAAGGACCATCAACGAAGCAATGAAAATAGCCGCCGTCAAAGCCATTGCTGCTCTGGCTCATGATGAGGCGGTTCCTGAGGAAGTGAAGGAGTTCTATCAGCACCAGGGCAGTTTCCGCTTTGGCCCGGAATATCTCCTCCCCAAACCAATGGACCCCCGCGTGTTGCTGCAGGTAGCTCCTCGCGTAGCCGAGGCTGCCATACAAAGCGGAGTTGCCAAAGCAGCTGTTTAAGCGAATCTCAACCGAATAGAGCCTGATGTAAAATATTCTTAGCCACCACCGGGGAGGTGTTAATATACCTACTCGGACAGTCGGAAGCGCTTTCTTTAGCAATCAACAAGCGATTGTAGAGAGCTTCCAGCAAGGCTATGCCTTTGTTCTGATCGCTCTCGGCGTAGTGTTTCAGTTTTTCGCGGTGACGCCCCCCAGCTCGCCGAGACATCTCCTTGAGCAGCTCTTGGCAGCGTTGAGGCCTCGATTGATAAAGGGCCGCTTTTTTGGGAACGGCCATAGGGCTTGATGCTGCCGCCAGAGGCTTTTTTAGCGGTATTTTGCGGCTCTTGACTTTTTGCATACGGGAGCGCAGCGTTTGCCACCGCACTCCGAAGCGGTTAAAAAGACGTCCATCAAATTTGGTATTGATCTCTTCTTTGGTTAGATAACCTTGCCAATTAAGGAAGATCGCCTTGACCCCGGCCTCGCGGAAAAAATCGAGATGGGTACCCTCGAAAACATCGCAGGTATTTTCTTGAAAAAATCGCGCACAGATCAAACAATCGATGCCGACAAGATAGTGGGGGTTTTTCTTGGCGTAGTCGAGTAGCTGGATAAAATTCTCAAAGTCCAGATATTCAACATCTCGATTTAAGGTGTTATGCCAGCTTAGACGAACGCTTTCGTCTTCATCAACTACACAAACTCTCGGCTTAACCTTCATCACTAGTTCCGCTCTCTTGAGTTGCACTACCAGAAATCCAGAAATGACAATTCTGTGACATAATTAAGTTTTTGAAAAATTTCAAGGAGATTCAACAGGCTGGCGCTATTTGAGGAGATTGCCGATTAGGCGGTCTTTGATAGTTACCGCTTTTTTCTTTTTCCAAAAAGGAAAGCTTAAGAGGGAACGTCGAAAAAAATCTCCTACATAAATATAGTCATCCTCACGGCGACTCGAGGCTAGCAGGCAGGAGGTAAATAGCTGGTGCCGTACCTTTGAGGTCATTTTAGATTCGGCCAAACGCGATTCAAGACCGACGTTTGCTTGGTTTTCACTGCTCACTGCCTTATCTTCCTTCAAAGGGAATTTTCGCGACATTAATTCAGCTTTAAAATAAATAAAAATAAACCCCTCTGCAATACAATCTTGGAGAATCCCGTGCCATCAAGCCTTTTAAGCAAAGCAGCCCACTACTTCACGCAACTGATCGGCCCCTCTCAGGTACTGAGCAGCTCAACTGAACTGGCTGCCTGGCAAAGCGACTGGAGCAAAAACTTCTGCAGTACACCGGCGCTGGTGCTCTTACCCGCAACCACTGCTGAGGTTTCTGCCATTATGGCTTATTGCTGGCAGCATCGTCTGCCGGTGGTACCCAGCGGTGGGCGTACAGGCCTGGTCGGGGGAGCCATGGCAGGACCTCACGAGATAATTCTCTCACTCCAGCGGATGAACAAGGTGATTGGTATTGATCGCCATAATATGAGTATCGAAAGCGAAGCCGGGGTGATAACCGCGGAGTTGCAACGCTTAGCCGCAACGGAGCAACTGTATTTTCCCATCGATCTTGCCGCCAAGGGGAGCTGTCAAATCGGCGGTAATATCGCCACTAATGCCGGCGGGCTGAAATTCATTCGCTTTAGCGGCACCCGGGAGCAGGTTCTCGGTCTTGAGGTGGTTCTAGCCGATGGCCGGGTATTAAATCTTAATCGTTCACTGCGCAAAGACAACAGCGGCTACGATCTGAAACACCTGTTCATCGGTAGCGAGGGCACCTTAGGGATTATCACCCGGGCAACCCTGCGTCTGGCTCCCCAGCCTCGCGAGGTGCAGCTGCTCTGTTTGGCAGTGGATAGCTTAGAACAGTTAAGTACTATTTTTACGCTCAGCCAGGAACGAGGACTCGTGCTTTCGGCTTTTGAATTTTTTTCTCAGCTCGCTTACCAAAAAGTGCGACACTGCTTTCCGCAAGTACGGCAATTGACGAGTGAGCAAACCGCCTATTACGGACTTATGGAGATAGAGGGAGACCACCGCAGTCTGAGCCCACAGGTCGAGGAATTCTCCCAAGAAGTCTTTGATAAGGGATTAGCCGTTGATGGAATCATGGCTATCTCGAGTCTTGAACGACAAGAATTATGGTTTGTACGCGAGTCAATCACCGAGAGTTTAAGCGTCTGGGGACATGTTCGCAAAAATGATATTTCGTTACCGCTTTCTGCTATCGCTGCTTTTTGCCATGATCTTAGCGCTGTGAAAATCTCTGCTGACGATAACCACGAAGTGGTGTTATTTGGGCATCTCGGAGATGGCAATATTCACTTGAATTACATTGCTCCCCGAGCTGCAGACGGAAAGGAATTTAAACAAGCAGCCGAGTTGTTTTCGCAGCAAGTTCTCCGCTTGATACAAGCGTATCGCGGCAGTATCAGCGCCGAACATGGCATTGGTTTATTAAAAAAAGCCGATTTGTCGTTCACTAGAAGTAACGAAGAAATCGTCATAATGAAGCAGATAAAATCTTTATTCGATGAACGAAATATTTTGAACCCAGGAAAAATTTTCTAAGCAGGGCGCGTTGGTATTTATACCCATCGGGTTTTGGAACTCTCAAGAGAGCCCATCCTAGCTCTACTCTCATAGATATTACAACTTATGGCAACACGCCTTGCTGTCTGCCATAAAAAATTCTATCCTTAAGTAAGCAAAATATCCATGAGGTGTCTATGAGACATAAAAATATTTTCCGAGCGATAGTAATCAATGCCAGCATTGCCATACCTCTAATCTCTTCTTTAATTTATTGCAGCGGCAATAGTCCCTTCGGCAAAAAAGCCGCTCTTCCCCAGGAGATTTCTTCTCTCGCTACCGTGGTTTCAGCACCAAGTGATTCCAGCAAAGAAATCGCCAACGCCTTCCCCGGTTCCTTGGCTCTTTCGGTATTTCCCAAACCAGCAGCAGCAGGCCTACGACTCAACCAGAGCGATGATAGCTTTGATCCCAATGCTAAATCTTTGAAAGCAAAACTAGCTGAGCAGGAGGCCCTGGTACGCGGAACTGCTGAAAGTTGCTTACCCGCAGCTCTCGAAAAAACAGTGAACATAGGGGTAGAAACCTGTTACGATTTTGACCAGGACATGCTCTATGGTAGCAAAGATATCGGGCAGACACCCATAATATGGATGGGAACCAAGGACGGTAAAAGCAAATCCGGTGAAGCCTGCTTAGTTTCCTTTACCCGCACTCAAGCTGCTACTGTCAATGCCCTGATGGACCAGACCCTAGGCTTGGGAATGGCTGCCCTCTGCCAACAAAAGAAAGACCATCCCCTCGAGGTTCTGCCCACCCCAAACGCTCCCATCGATCTCGCAGCTTCCCTACGAAGCCTCTTGGGTGCTGGGGTAAGCGTGAGCAGCGCTACCTTTGAACAGCTTGCTGATAACAGTGGCTTCCCCGTCTACCGCATTGCGATTGTTGCTACCCTGAGTGATGGCATTAAACGCAGCATCGGAGTGCTGCATTCTCCCCATAATAGCAGCAATAGCGAATTTTCGGGCTCAGTATATTCCGTGGCTGAAGGAATTCCTACCTATCTCGGCCTCGATGATGGGGAAGGGGAGCAAAAATTCCAGTTGCTGAGCATCAGCTATACACGAACAATCGATGCCAATACCCACGCGCCCACCCTCAACGGCGAACTACGGACCGCTCATATGGCTGCGAATCTTGCCTCAACAGCCATTACCAGCGACGGGGTGCTTGATTTTAATGCCGGCACCAATATTACTACGACCCCCCTCGCTGATGATACTTACGGCTCTCACACCGCTTATAGCCAAGCAAGTGACGCTCTGAATAACCTTACTTATCTAGCTTTTTCCCTTAATCCCGACACCAATGAAGGCAAACTCTCCTATTGGAAGAATGCGGGGGGTGGCTACTATGAGAACGCCCGAGGCTTTACCATTAGCCTCGGCGCTCCTTCAGCTGCCGGCGATTCAAATGGCTGCGTCGCTTCGGGAACCGCCTCTACTGACTTAAACAAGGGCACGAGTATTCGGCGTTTTCTCAATAGAGCAGAGGCTGTCAATAAACTTGCGTTGACTCCAGTGGGTTTTTGGCATCCCCTCATGAATACGCCCACGGCTACGGGAAGTGATGCTAATGGCACCTACAAAACTAAAACCTTACCCTCGGGGGCAATCGCCAAATGGTACCTACCAAGCGGTGGAAATAGCACCTTTAATGATTTTTACACCAGTGCAGTAAGTGGTACCCTAAAAGCCGAGCAGTGTTTTGCCCTCAGTGCGAATGCGACTTCCTATGCAGTTGACACCAAAAAAACTCCCGATCCCTCGGGATTTGCTGTCGCTGATACCACCAGCGATGGTGATACCGCGAAATTCGTAGTTACCCCAGTACCGCAAGAGACAGAAACCAAGACCGCAAGCACTTATAACTTCACCGGAACCATTAGCGGATTGAACACCAACGGCCTAGTACTGAGCAATAAAGCTGGTGATATCCTCAAAATTGACTCGGGAGCAAAGACTTTCTCCTTTGCGACCGCAACCCTTAACAGCACTATGGATCTCCTCTCCGTTTCTGCCCAACCAAGCGGTTATAGCTGCATCCTAGCAAGCAATTTAGCTACTATTAAGGCTGGTAATGTGAGCGGGCTGAGTATTACCTGCAGCAAAAACAGTTATACCATCGGCGGAACGATCAGCGGCTTAACCACCAACGGACTGACCTTGGGCAATAACGATAGCAGTCTAACGGTAACATCCCAGGCCACCGTTTTTACTTTTGCAAACCCTACCGCGAGCAGTTCAAGGTACTCCGTTACCGTAACCAGCCAACCTACGGGGTATTTCTGTAGCGTAGCCAATGGAAGTGGCACGGTCATCGCCAGTAATGTCTCCAATATAGAAATAATCTGCTCAACTACCGCCCGTACTGTTGGCGGTACAATTAGCGGTTTAGGGGGCAGTGGTTTAGTCTTGCAAAACAACGCTGGTACTAGCTTGAGTGTTAACGCTGATGCAGCTACCTTTATTTTTCCTGATGCGGTTGCTTCGGGAGGCACTTACTCAGTGAATATTGCCAGCCAACCGAGCGGCTATCGCTGCTCAGTGGTCAATGGATCTGGTCCCATCACCAGCAGTAATATAGCTACCGTGGGAATTAGCTGCGTTCATGTCTATACTATCGGTGGTACGATCAGCGGTTTAAGCACCAGCGGCCTAGTACTACAAAACAACTCTGGCGATAACTTCTCGCCAAGTAGTGGTGCCACGAGTTTTCTTTTCACGACACCACAAACGGCAAACTCAACCTACGCAGTAACCGTAGCAAGTCAACCTACAGGCTATATATGCACAGCTGCGAACAGCTCAGGGACGATTAGTTCAAACAATATAACTGGAGTTGGAATAAGCTGCATCTCCACAGGAGCTATCAGTTGTAATGTCAGCGGAGTCGGTATTGCCTCTAGCGCGACGGTAGGCTACAACGCCAGCACCAGAGCTTGTAATGCCTCCGGTTATCACGGCACCGGCACACTCTCAGCCCCCTGTACCAGCAACGGTCAAAATCTCACCGCAAGCGGTTGCATCTCCGATGCCTCGGTAACCTGTAACGTGACAGGGACAGGGATCGCTTCTAATACAACCGCAGCTTATAATGACACCACCCACGCCTGTAACGCTTCTGCCTATCACGGAACCGGGACCCTCTCCTCAACCTGTACCAGCAACGGTCAAAATATCACCGCAAGCGGTTGCATCTCCGATGCCTCGGTAACCTGTAATGTTACTAACGTCACCGGCCTCTCCAACGCCACTGCGGCTTACAACACCAGCAGTGGTTCGGTCAGCTGTAACGCCGCAGGGTATAGCGGCTCGCTAACCGTACCTGCTTGTACCACAAACGGATCCACGTTGACCGTCTCTTCGGGATCTTGTTCGGCAATAACCTGTCCCGTTACCGGTACTGGTATTGCTTCAAGCTCCACAGTTGCCTATAACGCAACGACCATAGCCTGTAATGCCACAAATTATTCAGGTACCGCTACCCTTTCGGCTACTTGTACAAGCGGCGCTGCCTCGACAGCAAGCGGCTGTGTAATTACTCTTCCGGTCACCGCTAACCTTGCACTGCAATTGGATGCAACTAAATCATCCACCCTCACTCTTTCAGGCTCTCAAGTCACTGCCTGGGCAGACTTTTCCGGCTCTGGGCATAACCTAACAGCAGGCACAACCCCCACTTACTCCTCTTCACTCATCAATGGAAATCCAGGTCTCGATTTCCGCGGTACTTCTGGGGGCGGGGGTATGACCTCTGCAGCATTCACCAATTCAAGCAATGCAAGCCTCGTTATGGTCGTTGTAGTTCGTAGTACTATAAATAACTGGGGGGGCTTCTTTCACCATGGGCAAAGAGATAACGACCTGGCTTTGGAGAAAAACTCCCTCAGTTCTTCTCCCACTGCGCTTCATTTTCAGACAAACAATGATAATTCTGGTTGTGATTTATCCTATACTGTGGATACGCCCACCATCCTCTTTGGCAAAATGACCAGCGGCACCAGTCGCTACTTTTCTGCAACAACAACCTCAGGTGGTACCGTGTCTACCACTTGCACCAATTCATCTTCAATTTCCATTGGATCCAAAACAGTCTATCTCGGCAAATCAGACGTCAGTGAAGGAAGCAACAGTTATATTGGAGAACTCGAATACTATACCGCAGCGTTATCAGACGCTGATCGAGATAGCATTATCAGTTATTTAAGGACTAAATGGGGTATTTAAACCGATGCCTATCATCTCCTCTGCCTGCGGCTGGGCTTTCCGTGATTAAGCTTAATGTAACCCTTCCAACAGCGCTCGCGCCACCCGCAAGCCATCCAAGGCAGCACTGACGATGCCCCCAGCATAGCCCGCACCTTCACCACAGGGAAAGAGTCCGGGGTGACTCAATGACTGCAAATCGCTGCCTCGCGGCATAGTGATTGGCGCGGAGGTTTTCGATTCAACTCCTGCAACGATGGCTTCACTGCTGATAAAACCGTGCATCTTTTTTGCATAATCATAAATTGCGGCACGCAGGGCAGTTACCAAATGCTCAGGTAACACCTGATCAAGGCGAGCTGAGGTGATACCTGGACGATAGGTGGAACGCATACTGCCTTCAGGACTTAGCTTACCCTGTAAAAAATCCGTGAGCCGCTGAGCCGGCGAGCGGTAATTCCCTCCCCCAGCAATAAAAGAAGCGCGCTCGACATTACGTTGAAATCTCACCCCATCAAGAACCTGACCACGATCGTAGTCTGAACGGAGCACATTGACCACCAAAGCCGCATTGGCAAAACCACTATTGCGTGCGTGATAGCTCATCCCATTAATTGCGAGATGACCTTCTTCAGCGGAGGTCGGCAAGAGATGGCCTCCCGGACACATACAAAAGGTCCAAATACCACGACCATCTCCCGTATGGGCAGCAAGCTTGTATTCCGCAGGGGGTAAAGGCAGGGCACAGGAAGAACCGTATTGAATCCCATTGATTGTTTCCTGGGGATGTTCGACGCGTAGCCCCATAGCAAAGGGCTTTTGGGCCATGGCGAGCCCTTGATCGAGCAAGCGCTGGTAGGTATCGCGCGCGGAATGACCAATAGCTAAAACAAGCTGATCTGTAGCCAGCGTTTCACCCCCGGCTAACTGCACACGAAAGCGTGCGGTAGTGGAGCCAGCAACAAATCCCTCGAAGCAAGTATTAAAACGAAACTCACAGCCTTGCTCCAGCAACCAGTGGCGCATATTCAAGGCAATTTTCATAAGATAATCGGTGCCGATATGGGGATGGGCCTGAAACATAATCTCTGCCGGTGCACCGAACTGCACAAAGGTGCTAAACACCAGATCGATCATCGGGTGATTGCGTCCGCAGGTGAGTTTGCCATCAGAGAACGTGCCCGCCCCCCCCTCACCGTAACAGAAGTTACTTTCTGCGGTGAATTCTCCGTGGCGGCGCAGGCGATTTACCGTCCGCATCCGCGCTTCCACACTTTCTCCCCGCTCGAGAATCAGCGAGGGGACCCCCGCACGGGCCAACAAATATGCCGCAAATATTCCTGCTGGCCCTGAGCCAACAATAATCGGGCGATGGCGTAGGTTGGGGCGTGGTCCTAGGCCTGCAAGAGGGTCCAGTGGGGGCTTCCCTTCAATTTTCGTAAGCCGGGAGCCATGAGCGCGCAAAAGCGCCTCTTCATCGTTGGCCGAGAAATCAATTTGGTACAACAGCTTAATTTGGCTTTTTTTGCGGGCATCTAGGGATTTTTTACGTATGGAAAACGAGCTTAACTCCCCTGGCGTAATCCCCAATTCCTTGGCTAAATGCGCAGCCAAGGTGTTCTCATCCACCTGTACCTGGGCATTGACGGTGAGATCTACTATGCGAAGAGTCATGATAAAACCAGTGCGCGAAGGAAGTGAGCAATAGGCTGCTTACTATATGAGTTTGCAAACTATTGCGACTAATTTCCCCGATTTCCCTTTATATATTATACTCCACGAGCCACCTTACTACTAAAGGTCCTCTATGAATAAATCCATGCAAGAGAGTCTTTCTCGCGTCCACTCTGCCATCGCCCACCTTCGGGAAGGCAATATGGTAATTCTAACTGATGATATCAGCCGCGAAAACGAAGGCGATTTGATTTTCCCTGCTCAAGATGTGACGCCAGAAAAAATAAACTTTATGATCCGTCGCGCCCGCGGTCTAGTCTGCCTTAGCCTTGCCCCCCAGATTGTCGATCGCCTCCAGCTTCCTTTAATGGGAGCTCCCGGCAGAAAATCCCTCACCAAGGAAACAGCTTTTACGGTCAGTATCGAAGCAAAAAACGGGGTAACTACCGGCATCTCTGCTGCCGATCGTGCCCATACTATTGCTATAGCCGTCAGTGATCACGCCTCTCCCGACGATCTGGTGGTACCAGGCCATATCTTCCCGCTTAAAGCTCGACATGGTGGGGTACTCGAGCGCGCAGGGCATACGGAAGGCTCGGTGGATTTGGTTAAACTTGCCGGCAAAAAATCAGCTGCGGTGATTTGCGAAATAATGAACGACGATGGCACTATGGCCCGACTCCCCGATCTCGAACAATTGGCTAAGACCTTCTCGCTACCCCTGGTCAGCGTCGAAGACCTTATCACCTATCGCCTGCTTAAGGACACCTTAGTACAGCCCCTGGGACAGCGTCCCTTTAGCACCCCCCGAGGCACCTTTAACGGAGCCTGGTTCTACTCCACCGTGGACCAATGCACTCACTTTGCTCTGATCAAAGGAAGGGATTTTGCTCATCACGCAGTACATGTCCGGATGCATAAGCAGCTGCCCTTAAGCGACGTTTTTGGCGATGGACAATCGCGTCGCGGCGGTGGACGCTGGGCCATCGATTATGGGCTGAATCTCCTGGCCGAACAGGAGCGAGCGGTGGTGGTTTACCTAAGCCAAGCAGATCAACAAGCAGCCATTCAAGAACACTTGAGCGACGAAAAAATCCAGGTGATGGATCCCCGTTACTATGGTATTGGTGCCCAGATTCTCAAATTTTTGGGGGTAAAACAGATGCACGTCCATCTCCACACCTCCCGCTCACTTATCGGCTTATCCGGCTTTGGCCTCGAGATTATCGAAACTGTAGTAATGCAGCCCCCATATCTAGAGAACCTTTAGGAAGTAATGCGATGATCAACAATGTGCTGATCGTGGTAAGCGAATTTAATCGCTCCATCACCACCAATTTGGCAAGAGGGGCCATTGCTACCCTGCGTAAACACGGGCTTGAGGCTGAGCAGATCGACCTGGTCTGGGTCCCCGGCGCTTTTGAATTGCCTTTATTAGCAGCAAAAGCTGCTAAATATGGCCGTTATCAAGGCATAATTTGTCTTGGCTGCGTAATTCGCGGAGAAACACCCCATTTCGACTACGTCTGCAACGAGGCAGCGCGAGGGATTATGGAGGTCAGCCTTAAAGCCGAGCTCCCGGTTATTTTTGGCGTACTCACCGTGGATACCATGGCCCAAGCCGAGGCCCGTTCACGTCTCGAAGCAGAACACCCTGCTTATGCTGCCGACAGCATGAGCAAACGAGTAATCAGCAACAAAGGTGCCGAAGCCGCGGCGGCCGTCATTAACATGATACACTTGATGCACACGCACCCTGCTAGATGGACAAAGGACTTTCCCCATGAAGGATAATCATCCCAATAGTCGGGCTCGTGAAGCCGCAATGAAATTTTTTTATCAGTGTGAAATTGAAAAAATGTACTATTTTTCCTTAGCGCATTTTCAACGTTTTGCCACCTTCTACCTTGAAAACGAACCCGCCTTGGTCGCCCCAACCCAGCTCCTCTGCCAAGGGACCTTTACCAACCTCACCGCGGTAAATGGCTATATTAACCGCTGTGCACCCAAGCAATGGCCTATTGAACGCATGCCGATTCTTGATCGGGCAATTTTGCGTATGGCCACCTATGAGCTGATCAGCAAAGCTGCTCCGCCCAAGGTGATCATGAACGAAGCAATCGAGCTTGGCAAACGTTATGGATCTGAAAATTCAGGGAAATTCATCAACGGTGTACTAAACGCCATAGCCCAAAGTGTTGCGACTACAGCTCAGTAACCTTTTAAATGGTCTGAATAAATGCTCTGGGGGAGAGCCTACTTGGCAGCGATCATTTTGTAAAGACGACCAACTCGGCGAGAGGCATTGTTTTTGTGGATCAAGCCCTTGGCTGATGCCTTGCACAAAGCTGACTGGGCCCCAGCAAAGAGTTTTTGTACTTCAGCGCTGTCTTTTTTGCCGGCTTTTAGTTCGCCTGCACCGACCAAGAATTTTTTCACGATGGTCTTAACCATAGCGATATAGCTCTTGTTGCGTAGATTTTTCTTAACATTCTGCCGAGCACGCTTTGCTGCTGACTTATGATTAGCCACGTCCTATTCCTCTCTTCTTCTTCGTAAACTACTTAGTTTGGCCAACACCCATTTTTTTGCGGAGTGCTGCTTTTTTCTTACGTTGTGCCCGACGTTGACGAACTTTGCGTGTCGAGCGATTACTGCCTCTACCCATGGTAGAACTCCTTCAAGTTACAAAAGCTTAAAGCCTACTTTTTTTGCATATGCGTCTAAGCCAATTTTATCCACGGTGCGTAGAGCCGCTGCGGATACCTTGACGGTAATATAACAACCAAGGTTGACGGACCAACAACGTTTCTTGTGCAAATTGGGAAGAAAACGATGCTTAGTTTTAATATTAGAGTGAGAGACGCGGTGACCGGTCTGCACTCCCTTGCCTGATAATTCACAAACCCTTGACATATCTTGCTTTCCTCTCTAGCAGAGGCGACTGGCGAGCTCTATGCTTCGCTGCCGCCGTGTCCTTCGTCGCCACCTTGCTCGCCTTCACGACGCATACGGGGACGTTCGCCACCGCGGCTACCTCCCATCCCTCCAGCAGAACCACCGGGTCCGCCAAAACTACCTGGGCCACCGGGTCCGCCCATAGGACGACTACGAAGGGCTGAGGTGGAGAACGACTGAGCGATGGATTGCATTTCACCAGCAAACCCACGCTCCATTCGGTGGGTTACCGCACTGGGGATCAAAGCCAGGAAACGCGCACGCTTGATTGCTAAAGTGATTTCTCGTTGCTGAGCTTGGGTCGCACCCGAGATTCGGCGAGGAATAATCTTGCCGCGATCGGTGATAAAACGCTTTAAAACGTCGATGTTCTTGTAGTCGATCACCAAGTTGGGATCGAGACTGCGCTTACGGCGAAGCAAAACGCGACGTTTCTTCTTCTTGTTGTTGCCGTTGGCGCTACCATTTGCTGCTGCAGGTGTTCTCACAATTCCTCCACGACCCTAGCCCTGTTGCCTCACCGAGACTCGGCGATCAAGGGGCTGTTCTATAAATTACCTAAAGGTTTAAAAGCAGTTTGGGGGTAAGCTGCGCTTTGGTTACACCCGCGGCGTAACCGTGTCACTACCTATGAATCGGCTTATGTACACAAACTCACCAAAAAGGGCAAGGCTAGAAAATCATTATTGCGTTTTCTGGCCTTTTCGGTTCAATTCACCCTTTTTGACGACGTCGTAGCAGATATCCCAACTAGTATGCCTTTTCGCCGGGCAATCATAGCCACCCCCACCCATACAGGCAAGCAGATTATGAGTGAAATAATGAGAAAGAGGGAGATTTATGTGGCTGTCCCCTGTCCTGTATTCGGGCCGCTAACCTATACCTCTGATCATGAGATTGCGCGAGGGGTTCGCGTCCTGGTTCCCCTGGGCAAAAGACAGGTGGTGGGGGTGGCGCTCGGAAACTCGGAGCAGAGTGAGGACTTAGGGTTTGAGGACAAAAAACTTCAGAAGAAGAGTTTTATCCTCAAGGACATTGCTGCGGTGATCGACCACGAGCCCATCTTTAGCGAAGTCCTGCTAAAGATGGGACAATGGATGGCCAGCTATTACCATCAGCCTCTCGGGGAAGTCTTTAAAGCTATGCTCCCCGCGAGCAAGGTCAGGGGAAGAAAACCCTCCCCGGATGAGGCTGCAGAGCCCCCATCACCCCTCGAGCAGGAAGGGCTACAGGTCAAAAAACAGCGAAAAAAAACCTCTGCCCCTCCCTGGCGCGTATTCCCCCTGCGCTCATCGCCGGCTGAGTTTTGTACCGGCGAACAAGAACAGCCAGGCCTTACAACTCAAGCCCCCCCTGCTCCTCCCCTTACCGAGGAGCAGGCCACAGCCCTTCGTGCCATCAGCGAGCTCTCTTTTGCTCAGCAGGAGGATGCCCCCAAACCATTTCTGCTCCACGGGGTCACCGGCTCAGGTAAGACGGAGGTCTACCTCCAAGCCATAGCTGATCTTCATCGCCGAGAATGGTTCGAGGCCGGGTCTCTGGGGGGGAAACCCCAAGTTCTAGTCCTCGTGCCAGAAATTTCCCTTACCCCCCAGATGACCCAGGTCTTTACCCGACGCTTTCCGGGGGAGACCGCCGTAGTCCATTCCGGCCTCAGCGATAAAAACCGCTGGGAGCAATTGTCGGCCATTTACACGGGGCAGGCCTCGATTTTAATAGGACCACGCTCTGCCGTTTTTGCTCCCTTCCACTCCCTGCGACTGCTCATTGTGGATGAGGAACATGATGGCAGCTATAAACAGGCAAGCAATCCCCCCTACCAGGGAAGGGATATGGCCATAGTACGAGCCAAGCTCGAAAAAGCCGCGATAATCCTCGGCTCAGCCACCCCGAGCCTCGAGTCCTTTGCCAATGCCCAAGCCGGGCGCTATCACCTCCTCAACTTAAGCCAACGGGTTTATAAACAAGCCATGCCCCACATCCACCTCGTCGCCCAAGCAAATAAACGGGCCGGCTTGCTTCTTGGCCCGAGCCAGGAGGGGAGGGTTACGAGCGACGATCTTGATCCGGGGGAAGTCTTTGCCCCCGAAGTGATAGCTGCCATCGCCGAGACTCTGCAGCAAGGGGAACAGGGGATGATTATCGTCAATCGCCGAGGTTTTGCGCCCTTTCTTTTGGATCTCAGCAGAGGTGAAGCCATGCAATGTCCCCACTGCAGCATTAGCCTGACCTTTCATAGCACTCGAGGCTTGGCTCGTTGCCACTACTGCGATTTCTCCCAGAGCATTGCTCAATTGAGCGCTCAGCATGCAGGCAGCAAAATTTGCGCCGTAGGCCATGGCAGCCAGAAGGTAGAGTTACTACTGGCCAAGCTCTTTCCTGCAGCACGGATTGTGCGCTGCGATTCTGATTCCGTAGCAGCAGGCAAAAATCTGGGAGGAATTCTCGATGATTTTCGTGCCCACAACATCGACCTGCTGGTAGGCACCCAACTTTTAGCTAAGGGACACGATTTT
>JAHFAI010000106.1 GCA_023250635.1 Deltaproteobacteria bacterium
TTGGCTACGATGAAAGTGACTTAGAGCTGACGGTAATTTGCCGATTGGCAACCAAAGCAAACCTACTCATCATTACCGTGTATTGAGGCTACGACTATGAGCAAAAGAAAGACCATCCATTACACCCTCTGCGGATTGGAATATGTGTACCTGATCAACGCGCCAATTGGCGTTGATAGTGGTGAAGAATATATTGATATCCCACCAGCACAAATTGACAGAATGATAGCTGTCGAAATTATTCGCCAGGGTGTTCCCATGCGCGGTAGGGAAGTTCTGTTCTTGCGCAAAGCTCTCAAAATGAATCGCAATCAATGGGCTACTAAGCTCGGAATTACCGCTTCAGGCATTTTGCGTTGGGAGCAAACTGATAAAAAACGATTATCAAGAATCAATGAAGTTGCCATCAGAATGCTGTGCGCTGAAGAACTGGGCATAAAGCTGCAGGGGAAGTGGTCAGCAGTTGTTACGGAAAATGATTTGCCAGAGCGCCTCGAAGTTGCCGCCTAGAATAGTAAGCAAGAAGGTATCAATGATCGCTAACCCAATACTACTCAATCTCCCTATTCCAATCGAAACTTCCCGTCTGACTTTAAGGCCGCCACAGACAGGTGATGGCAAAGCTTACAACGAAGCCGTCCTTGAATCATTTGCAGAGCTAAGTATGTGGATGCCATGGGCCAAATTAAAACCCACCGTAGATGAGGATGAAGAGTTCGCAAGACGAGCTGCTGCCAAATGGATTTTACGTGAGGAATTAGGGCTATGGATTTATGATAAATCTTCAGGCGAGTTTATAGGGGCTATTTGGCTGCATAATATCGACTGGCACTTGCCTTGCTTTGAGATGGGTACTGGTTAAGGACATCAAAAACCGGCCAAGGATTCATGAAAGAAGCTATTCAGGCCTTCACTAACTATGCTTTTGACATTTTGAAGGGCAAGCGCATCGAGATTCGCATTGATGAAGACAACATAAAAAGCCGGCAAGCAGCTGAGCGCTCGGGTTATACCCTGGAGGCGATTCTTAAAGCGAACCAAATTAAAACAAACGGTAGCGCTCAAAATACCTGCATTTATTCGCGGCTCTCTGCTGAGAATTTCGTTGTCGCCTGCGGCTCCGCAAAAGGGGCAGAAAAGCGCTACTGAGGGGGTCAATTTATCCGAGAACGAGCACCACCCCGTATCTCTTTGGATCTATGGTTGATAAAACTGCAGAGTATTTGCAGCTCTCGTCGGAAAAACACGTATTAATTCACGTAACAAAAAAGCAGGTTGGGTGATTTTAAAAGTGATTCTAAGAAGTTACATGGTGGCGAGAGAGAGAGAGAGACTTGAACTCTCGCGGCACTAAGTTCGCAAGTGCTTGAAATGTTATATTTTTCTTTTTTAACAACATGTTAGCCATACCTCTGCAAACCTTGCCGTACCGCTGTGTACCTCCTCAGGCCCCTAAAACACGTATTAATCACGTATTTTTTTAGTTACTCAATTTATTTCCCAAGAATTTCATCAGTACTCGACTAAACTCGGCGTTGATGCTCATGACTGAGATCCAATGCCCTTGACTAATACTGCTATGGACAGTATATTAGAAATATGGAATGGCACGTTACATGGGATAAAAAACTCGACAAGGATCTCAGGAAGATCCCTCACTTTATCGTGGAAAAATTCCGCGCGTGGGTTGTTGCGGTAGAAACCGATGGCCTTTATGCGGTGAGAAAACTGCCTTCATTTCACGATGAACCGCTCAAAGGCCAGCGGCTTGGCCAGCGTTCAATTCGCCTGAATAAGGCCTACCGAGCTATCTATATTGAAGGAAAAGGTGGTGTCTGTGTGGTTCAGGTCATTGAGGTAAATAAACATGACTACTAATAAAAAATCTGGGGCGGCAAGACTCGAAAAGCAATTAGGCCCCATGAGCATCGGTAGCTTTTTGCGTTCATGGCGATTGGCCGAAGATATCTCCCAACGTGAGTTTGCCGAGTCTCTTTCTATGTCAGCAGCAAACCTTTGCGATATTGAAAAAGGACGTAAGGGTGTGAGCCCTCAAAAAGCGGCAGAAATAGCCCGTTTGATTGGATACTCAGAGAAGGTGCTGGTGGAACTCGCGTTGAAAGAGCTTCTTGAGGAAGCAGGATTAGCTTGGGAGGTTTCCTTGGTAAAGACCGCAAGACGTGCGGGTTAAATGTTAACCCTATGAACAAGCGAAAACCTACAATATCCTGTGCGGATTGGATTATATTTTGGGAATCTGGGGAAAATATGTATTTAATTAAAATTAGGTCTTGTGCATACCAATTAAAAATATTTTTTTCAAGCTTACTGCTCGGATCGATAGTCCTTGTATCAACAAGTTGCGCCTCGAACAAAACAAAAGCAGCAACCATCGGCGAAATTCCTGAGAAAGATTTAGAAAAAGTCTCGCATGAAAATATTATTCTTGGCGAAAAGGTTTCATTCTTTTCGAAAACCCTCAAAGAATCGCGATCTTATTTAGTTCATCTTCCTAAAACTTATAATGATGGCACGATTAACCCTAAGAAATACCCTGTTGTCTATATATTAGATGGAGAAGATCATTTCAGTTGCGCAGCAGGAATCGTGGATTTCATGGGCTCTGCCGGGGTGACGAACAATTACCAAATTCCTGAGGTGATTGTAATTGCTATTCCCAATAAAGAACCCGCCAAGGACAATCGGTTTCGCGACTTTTCACCAACGAAAGTTCGAGATTACTATGAAGACAGTGGGGGCGGAATCCAGTTTCTCAAGTTTCTTGGCGATGAATTAATTCCACATATTGAATCAAAGTATCGTACTGTGCCATTGCGAATATTAGCAGGGCACTCAATGGGGGGCCTCCTCACTACATTTGATCTGCTCTCATCACCTTCCATTTTCAATGCGCATATTGCAATGGATCCTAGCCTGTGGTGGGATAGTCAGCTAATGGCCTCCATCGCACAAAAACTCAAAGGCGGAGCTATTCACGGCTCTCTCTATCTATCAACATATGGCAAAGCTCAACGCAAAGAAGAATCTAGGGAGTTTGTCAAAATGTTAGCCAATAAGAATCCAGCATCTTTTCGAAGTAATTTTCAAGTGTTTGAAGCAGAGAGGCATAGTTCACTTCCCTTAGTTAGTTTATACAATGGTCTTCTCTTTGTTTTTGGCGGTTTCCGTCCTGATCTTAATAGCTTCGTTGAGCACCCTTCTGCAATAAATGAGCATTTTTCTAAACTATCTAAATTGTTAGGAGTCGAAATATTGGCGCCTGAGGACTTGATACGTGAAGTATGCTCTCATACAGAGAAAGACATCCCCGATAAAGCTATTGAGTGCTATCAGGTGAATGTGAGCAACTATCCCAGATCATATAATGCGCTAAATTCGTTAGGGCAAATTTACGCTGCCAAAGGTATGAGAGAGCAAGCGATTGATGCATATCAACGATCATTGAATTTGGAACCGAATAACAATTCAGCCACCGCAGAGCTACAGAAAATTCCTGCAAAATAAAGTAGCGAATACGTGATATCCAATCGGCGAACAACTGACCGTTACGCCAAACCTATCAGACACCTTTTTGGATCTGTGGTGGATAAAACAGCAGAGTATTTACAGCTCTTGCCGGAAAAACACGTATTAAATCACGTAACAAAAAAGCAGGTTGGTTGATTTTGGAAGGTATATTATGAAGTTACATGGTGGCGAGAGAGAGACTTGAACTCTCGACCTCCGGGTTATGAATCCGGCGCTCTAACCAGCTGAGCTACCTCGCCAAGGTCTTGTTGTTCTTAAGGTAAGTGCAATTTAATGTCAAGGGATACCGCTGTCCGGGCAGACGGTGAACAAAAATCGAGGTTTCTTTCTCAAATTTCTAAGACCGTACCAATCTCAATAGCGTACTCCGAGGGGATTTTAAAGTAATCCGTCGCGCGGTAGGCATTGCGGGCCATAAAGCCAAAGAGCTTTTCCCGCCAAATTGCCATTCCCGGGCGATTGGTGGCTATTAGCGTCTCGCGACCAAGGAAAAATGTCGTCGCCCCTAAGTCGATGGTCAAACCCCGTTTGCTGCATTGCTGCAAAAGCTTGGGGACATCGGGGGTTTCCATAAAGCCATAGCGAGCATAGAGGCGATAGAACCCGTCTCCAAGGGATATTACCTGCAAGCGATCCCGTCCATGTACTTGGGGGATGGTGTCGGTGGTGATGGTGAGAATCGCCAGAGTTTGGTGAAGCACCTTATTGTGTTGGGTGTTTTTAATGAGGGCAGGGGGGGTGCCCTGGGGAGCCGCTGTCATAAATACTGCAGTACCGGGAACCCGGCTAGGAATGCTGCTCAGGGATTCTTTCATAAATTGCTCGAGGGGCAGCATGACGGTAGTAAGGCGTTCAGAGACGATGCTACGGCCGCGCTTCCAGGTAACCATTATGGTGAAGACAGCGAGGGCGAGGAGCAGGGGAAGCCAGCCGCCATCGAAAAACTTAAGGGAGGTTGCTACGAAGAAAGCCAGATCCAAGGCCAAAAATAAGCTCGAAAGCAGCAGTGCTTGCCATCGTGCCCAGCCCCAGCGGCTACGCATAACAATATAAGTCAGCAGCGTTGTCACAATCATCGTGGTGGTAACGGCAATGCCATAAGCAGCAGCAAGTTGGCTCGACGAGCGAAAGCTCAGGACCAGTACCAGGGTGCCTGCTAACATGGCCCAGTTCACCGACGGGACATAGATCTGGCCTATTTCCCGTTCTGAGGTATGGGCTACAGCGATCCGTGGTAAAAAGCCCAGCTGCACCGCTTGTTGGCTCAGGGAAAAGGCCCCGGTTATCACTGCCTGGGAGGCAATGACGGTAGCAGCGGTGGCTAAGGCAACCAGGGGATAGACTGACCAGGAGGGGGCAAGCAAATAAAAGGGATTGGCAACTGCCGATGGATCCACCAGCAGCAGGCCCCCTTGGCCAAAGTAGTGGATGGTCAAGCTGGGTAGGGCCACTCCAAACCAACCACAGCGGATGGAGCGCCTGCCAAAATGGCCCAAATCGGCATACAGGGCTTCGCCCCCGGTCACCACCAAAAAGACGCTTCCCAGTACGACAAAACTCGTTACAAAATTATGGTAAAAAAACCTAAAACAGTAATAGGGATTGACGGCAATCAGCACTCCCGGATCAAGCAGGATGCCTTTGATGCCTAAAAGCGCTAGGGTCAAAAACCACAGCAAAATAATAGGGCCAAACGCCTTGCCAATATGGGCAGTGCCGCGTTTTTGAAGGCTAAATAAACCTAGCAAAATTACCACGGTGATCAGTAGGATATAGGGTTCAAACAGGGGAGTGGCAAAGGTAAGTCCTTCCACGGCGCTGAGCACCGAAATGGCAGGAGTTATCATGCCATCGCCGTACAGAAGGGCGGCGCCAAATAATCCCAGCATGGTAATTCCAGCGAGCATTCGTTTGCTTCTCTTCTTGTCTTCGCCTTGAATAATCAAGGCCATCAGCGCCAAGATACCGCCTTCGCCCTTGTTATCGGCGCGGAGGACAAAGACCAGGTATTTTATGGAAATAACGATGATCAGCGACCAAAAAATCAGCGAGAGAACCCCTATGATATTAGCGGGGCTCGGGGTGATGCCATGCATGCCATGAAAGCACTCGCGCATAGCGTAGAGTGGGCTGGTGCCAATATCACCGAAAACCACCCCCAGAGCAGCTAAGGTAGTGGCAGCAAGCGGTGCGCGATTGCGGGGTGAGCCGTTTTCGCTCTCAGAGATGGGCGATGGAGTCATACGGTACCTATTGTATGGTTAAAGGAAGATATGCAGTGGCGGAAGCCAGATAATAGGGGAAGCTTGGGGTTTATCCAAGGAGGAAAACGCATAGGAAGCGGAGATGGCAAAAACATCCCACCAGGCGTGGATGAAGATACTCTCGCTCAGCGACCAGTTGTTTTTTTGGCTTACATAGCCGAGGTAGTAGCCAGCTAAGCTCTGAAACCAGGGGCTTTTGTTTTCGGCAGAGAGATGGAGGAGTCCAAAAGTTATAGCGCTGGTCAAATTGGCTAGTTCAGCGCTTAGTCCATTGCCGTGAAGATAGGGCATCAGCCAGCCGCGAAATACGGCTTCTTCACCAACGCCAGCATTGTAGGCGTAGATGCTGGAGAAGAGGGCATCATCACCATGAAAATTTTTTATTTGGTTGTCGTTTGCCAGGGTCGAGGCCGGGGTAGTAAGTATGGCGCCAAAGAGTGCGGCTCCAAGAGTCAGGGGTATAAACGTGGTGGGGCGTAGCAGAAACGAAAAGCGAAAGGGGGCTAGGGCCAAGTCAGCTGGGCTTTCTGCCTCCCTTAAAAAACCATAGCTGCCCCGGTGATTGCTTTGCGCTGCGGTGCGAAAGCTGTGATAGGCGCTCATAAAGCCAAAGGTATTAAAGAGCTGGTTACCTATGCGACCGCAGCGAATATCGGGATCCTTGGAGTCGGGCAAGTCCAATTCTTCAGGATGATCTGCATTTGTGCCGCCACTCTTAAGGTAGGCTTGGTGAGTAAAGTAACTTCCCAGCAGATAAGAGGCAGCAGCCCCGCCACTGTAGAGAGCCCCGTAAGCTCTTTGCCCCTCAAGCCATTGCCCAAAGCCAGGCAGAAAGAGCGAGAGCGCCGGTACAAAGAAGGTCGATCGTTCCCTGGTCGGATCACGCAGTTGAAATGCCCCTGAGGGGCTGGTGGTTTCTTCGTCACTGAGCCCTAGAGTGGCTTCACCGGGGCTACGAGCCCATAGGGTATTTGCAGCAACGAGGCTCGAGAGCAGACTAAGGGTTAGAACATGGATGATTTTACCAGTGAAACCCATGGTTTTTGCGCCTTTTTTATATTGCATCTCGGTAAAATATACCATAAGTGGGGTGAAAGAAGATTATCGCGAGCACAAAAGGCGTAAGGAAAAGGGAATGGCTATAAAGACCGTACTGGCGTTAAGTGGGGGCTTGGATTCAGCCACCTTGCTGTATTCGTTGCATCAGCAAGGTGATGAGTTGTATTGCGTTAATTTTTCTTATGGCTCGAAGCATAACGCCCGCGAACGCGAGCAGGCTGCGCGCCTGGCTCGCCCCTTGGGCCTCTCGTATCAGGAAGTTGACCTCGATTTTTTTACGGCGCTGATTCGTTCCCATTTGCTTAAATCGGGGGGGGAGATTCCCCGAGCAGGCTACGATAAGGAGACCATGGCCCAAACCGTGGTCCCGGGTCGCAATGGGATTTTTATGAGTATTTTAGCCGGATATGCAGAAAGTATCGGTGCTGATCGCATTGCGATTGCCAATCACGCCGGCGATCATTTTCTCTACCCCGACTGTCGTCCCGAATGGGTTTCGGCCATGGGGCTTGCTATTTTGCTGGGGAGTGAGCAGCGAGTGGGTTTGCATGCGCCTTTTTCCCACCTGAAAAAAAGCGAAATTTGTCGTCTTGGCAGCGAACTGCAGGTGCCCTTTGCTGAGACCTGGAGCTGCTACGTGGGAGGTGAAACTCATTGCGGAGCTTGTGGAACCTGTGGTGATCGTCAGCATGCCTTTAAAGAAGCGGGAATACATGACCCGACCATCTATGCAGACTACTCGTAACAACTCGGCACTTTATCAACTACGCGAGGGCCTGTTTGAGGTCGGCTATCAAATCATCGGGATGTTCGATGCCCACCGAGAGACGCAGCAGATTCGGGCCGATGCCGATTTTTCGGCGAAGGGTTTCGGGTACCGAAGCATGGGTCATTTTTCGGGATGATT
>JAHFAI010000031.1 GCA_023250635.1 Deltaproteobacteria bacterium
AGGAGCTTTGCTAATCTTTGACCAGGCCAAAAAAACACCCTACGCCGAGAGATAAGTTACAAAAGTTAAATCAATTTTGCTGAATAGTATCGATTTTGTAAAATTTTAATATTGAAATTACCATTGCAATCCCCTTTTGAGTTGCTATGATGAAGAAAATTCCCAGGTAGAAAAATAACAACGTCCACGAGGGGATCTATGGCATGTAAGCGCTGCCCTCATCATGTACGCCACGGAAAAATGGCTACTGATGGGGTTACTATAGTTTACAGCGATTTATGCGGCCTACGCATAAAGCGATCCAACCAGCCTGAGGATTCCCCTCCCCGCAAAATAAAAGGGCGCCCTAGCCGTACTCCCGAAAAAGCCAAGCCCCTCGACGAAACGGCTATCAAAGCGATAGTCGACTGCCCCCACGTCCCGTTTCCCACCCAATTTGACTATCTTCACTGCCCGGTTTATCAAGACACTTTTGCTACCAAGGGGATAAAAAATGGGGTGCTGCCCACCACTGATCTCCACTATTCCCCCTCGCTGATCGGTATCGCCGTAACCGATATGGAGTTACTTTAGGCTGAGGGCAGCGATTTACTATTACGCCAGTACTCAAACCACAGCACAAACGAGCTCGCAATAAAGATCGAGGAAATAGTCGCAACTACGACCCCGATGGTCATCGCCATGGCAAAGTTCCAGATCTGTCCGGTACCAAAGATCAAAATACCGGTTAAGGAAAGGACCACCGTCATCGAGGTGTTGATGGAACGAGAAAGGGTCTCGTTAATCGACATATTGATGTTTTCCCAGAGATTGCGCCGGGGATGATTATGGAGATTCTCGCGAATCCTATCGTAGATGACAATGGTATCGTTGACCGAATACCCCACCACCGTAAGGAAAGCAGCCACTGCTACCAAGTCAAAGGAGACCCCCAAAAATACATAGAAGCCCATCATAATAAAGACGTCGAGGAACATCTTGACAAAGGCTCCCGGGCTAAAGCGCATATCGAAGCGGAAGGCGATATAAATGACTACAGCCAAAATTGCATAGAGTACGGAAAGGATACCCTGGAGGCGCAGTTCTTTGCCCACCTGAGGTCCCACGTAATCCACCTGCATAATTTCAGGGCCTTTATCTTCCAAGGTTTTAAAGAGCAGCTCTTTAAAATGAGCAAAGAGATCTGAGCCCGTAGCGGTGGCCACAGCAGCTCCTGCCGCTGCTCCCTCGGCTTCACTCGCTTGACTTGCAGCTGCGGCTTTAGAAAGTTCATAACGGAGAAGATATTGTTTTTTCCCTCCGTCCAGGGCCTGTAAACTCACCCCTTCAAGATGGCTGTCTTGGGCTATTTTTTCGAGTTGCTCCGCTTCTACATCCTGGTCAAAACGCATGCTTACTTCGGTACCACCAGCAAAATCCACCCCGAAATTTACGCCTCGCACCATGGCTGTGCCAAGAACCACCACGCTGAATAAAACCGCCAAACCAACGCTGTACTTGCCGAGTTTAAGAAAATTATAATAACGAGAGGTATCAGCTGGGCCCTTATTGCCTCCGCCCAACCAAGCTTTGAGATTCTTATCGCTCACCCGGGTTAAAGCCATATCGAAGAAGAGGCGAGTACAATACAGAGAGGTATAGAGGGAAACTAACAAGCCAATAATCAGGGTAATGGCAAAGCCACGAATAGGTCCCGAGGGGTTTGTTTCCAGAAGCACGAAAGCCGCCAACAAGGTGGTAACGTGAGAGTCGATAATCGTACCAAAAACGCGCTTAAAGGCCACATCTACGGATTTACGCGGATGCTTCCCTTCACGGATTTCTTCCCGTATCCGCGCATTGATCAAAACGTTAGCATCAACCGCCATTCCCAGAGTCAAGACGAAACCTGCAATCCCCGGTAGGGAGAGGGCAAAGCCGAAGCCTGCCATAATTGCTAACAAGAAGATCGCATTCAAAATCAAAGCGAGGCAAGCAAGAAAGCCCGGACGGTGGTAGTAGATAATCATAAAGAGCAGCACCAGCCCCAGGCCCACCAGGATTCCCTTGATTCCTTGGTTCGCCAATTCAGGACCGAGGGTTGCACCAACTTGACGCTCTTCCAATACCTTAATAGTAGCAGGAATAGCCCCGGACTTCAGAATCATTGCCAGCTGTGTGCCTTCTTCCACTACTTCATTATAGCTGCGCCCACCTCCAAGAGAGATGGTGGCGTTACCGCCAGCAATGCGCTCGTTGATAACGGGATCAGATTCAACCACCCCATCAAGAACGATAGCCATACGCTTCTTAATATTTTCACCGGTAACTTTGGCGAACTGACGACCACCCGGTCCGGTGAATTTGAGTGCAACCACCGGACGATGCTCAAAGCCTCCCCCCTGGGCAAGGTGGGCGTCCATAATATCATCACCGGAGAGGGCTGCTTCCGCCATCACCACATAGGAAGTCCAACGATATTTACCCTGGGTTCCATCTCCTAATTGCTGGCGATGAAAGAGTAGTTCACGATCACCAGGCACATGGCTTTTAAGAAAAGCAATGAGCGCTTCACGGTTTTCGCTCACAAACGCTACCTGCCCATTATTAGTGGCGGTAATTCCTTCGGGAAGCTTGCTCGTATCGATGCCCGCAAAGCCAGTAAACTGATCATCGACCATTTTAAATTGCAGCTGAGCCGTACGTCCTAAGAGTTCCTTCGCTTTTTGGGGATCGCGAAAGCCAGGCAGCTGTACCAAAATCGAGCCATCAGCGCGGCGATTAATCATCGGTTCAGAGACGCCAAACTGATCAATACGGTTACGAATTACCTGCTCAGCTTGTTCAAATGCACTTTTTTGAATACGGGCGAGTTCTGACTCTTTGTAGCCCAGAAGAAAAGTGCTGCCCTTGCGATCCACCAAGGTGAGATCCGGCATTTCACTCTTAAATTCATCCTTAAACTTATCCGCTTCGCCCTCACTGTTGAGAACCACGGTCAAGCGCCCTGAGGTTTTTTCCACGTAAGCGGTAGAGATGCCCAGGTTCTTGGTTTCTGACCAGCGCTTAAGCTCAATACCCGCGCGCCCCAAGCGATTCTCGATGGCGTCTTCGGTGTTAACCCCAAGTACCAGCTGCACCCCACCCTGCAAATCAAGTCCTAACTTAACATGATTTTGGGGGAGCCATTTAGGCAAGAGTGAGAGAAACTGCTCCGTATCATTCCTGGTTTCTTTAGGCTGACTAAAATAGATTACGGTTGGGGTAATCGCATAAATAGACCACAATGTTAATACTGTCACTAAAAACAGACGCCACCGTAATGGTTTCATGAAATACCTTATCTCTGAGCTTGAATTTTGTCCTGAAACACGCAACACCATTCCATACCCCGAATCCCAAATTTATGCAGCAAATTTTTTTGCGGCCCAAGGGGTCCAGCGAAGAGGTAACCCAGAAAAATATCGGTGTTTATGGAATTATATAGGTCTGCTCGCGAAAGGGTATAACTCGCTCGAGACTTGTCTCCCTCAAGAGCAGGGCAAGCCAGCGATCAAGACCAAGAGCGTTACCACAACTATCGGGTAAACCAGACTCCAGCGCTTGCCAAAAACCAGGATCCTCACGGGGGACTTCCTTGCCCAAGGCTTGGCGGGCAGCATTGCTCAGCCGAAAACGCTGGCGATTCTCCGCGAGATCAAGCAGTTCATGAAAACCGTTGCACAGCTCTATTCCCGACACATAAATTTCAAAGCGCTCAGCACTAAGCCCAGCCACTTGCGCCAGCGCTGCCTGGGAGGGGGGATACCCATAGAGCGCAACTACGGGAATTTCCTCCAGGGCTGGTTCAATCTTCTCGAGCAGGATCTTGAAAAAAGCTGTTTCAAAGTCATCATTCAAATTAACTGAGTGTATCCCCCGACTTTTCGCCTGTCGGGCAAGCTCGGGGTCCCCATCATGGAGTTCAAGACCAGCAAACTGGAGAAAAGCCTCGCTCACCGTCAGCTTGGGGAGGGGGCCTTCGCCAAGTTCTAGAGACTCGCATCCAGCAGGTAAAAACGAGGCTAATTTTTCCTGCGTAAAGCGCAGCAACTCATAGCTTTGCTCGATAAATCCGAGAAAATTACCACTGCACTGGTACCATTCGAGCATGAGAAACTCAGGATGATGCCACTGGCTGAACTCGCCCCCATTACGAAAGCAGGGAGCAATTTGAAAAATATCGCATTGCTCCCGGGCCAATACCTGCTTCATATGTAATTCAGGGCTCGAACGCAACCACAGCTGATGTTCGCGTTTATGATAGTCCTGCCAGGAACTAGCAAAATAATTCAAATGCACTTCACTGCCCGGGCAAGGAACCAGTATCGGGGTATCCACTTCAAGAAAATTACGAGCATTAAAAAATTCGCGAATTGCTGCTTTGAGGGCGTTACGCGCCCGCCAATGCACCAGGGGGGGGCTACTCAACACTTATTCCCCCTCTTTCAGCTCATCTTCGTGGAGTTTTTTAAGTTTTTTCTGCACTAGAGCCAGGACCGAGCCCTTGGCAAAAGTAAGGGCTGCTGAGTGTTTGATCCCCAGGGAAACAGCGGTGGCTAATTCAAAGGCCTGCCAAAAATAACGTACCGGATAGAGATCGAGCTTACCTGCGCGCACGGCCTCACGAATATCCCGGTGAAGCATGAGGTTAGCAACATTTTGAGCGGGGAAAATTACCCCATAACGCTTACTGCGCCCCATCACTTCACAACAACGATAAAAACCTTCGATTTTCTCGTTAATACCACCAATGGGCTGTACCTCACCCATCTGATTGAGGCTCCCGGTCATTGCCAGGTTTTGCTTAATAGGAATGCCGGCCATCGCCGAGAGAATAACCGTCAGTTCGGCAATGCTCCCACTATCACCATCAATCATGCTGTAGGACTGTTCAAAACAAACACTTGCCGAAAGCCCGAGAGCATACTCACGGGCCAGCAAAGATTGAAGGTAGCTCGTAAGAATCTGCACCCCCTTGTCGTGGATGGTACCAGAAAGCTTGCTCGAGCGTTCAATATTGACGATGCCTTCATCATTTACCGAGGTGGTGCAGGTTATCCGTAGGGGCTTGCCGAAGGCATAGGTACCAATATCATAAACCGCTAAACCGTTTACCTGGCCAACACACTGCCCATCGAGGGTAATAAGAATATCATTGGCTTTAAGGGATTCTTGGAGGTGCTGCTCCATTAAATTGACACGAAAAAATTTTTGCTCGAGGGCCTGTTCCACATGTTTACGGGAAATGGCTCGACTTTTAGCCTGACGAGCTAAATAGTCCGCTTCGATACTAAGATCTTTAAGCTCCCCAAATTGGGTGGTCAATTGATCTTTCTCTTCCACCATCCGTGCACCATATTCCACCATGGCACAGAGACCGCTCGGATCAAAATGCAAGAGTTTTTCTTTGCGGCAACGGGCAGCAAGAAAACTCGCATAGGCATGGATGTTTTTAGGGGTGCGAGGCATTTTATAATCAAAATCAGCTTTTATCTTAAAAACCTTGCCAAACTCCTCATCGAGTTCATGAAGCAGATGATAGATTTCATCCGTACCAATCATCACCACTTTAACATTGAGGGGGATGGGACGGGGACGTAAACCGGTGGTAGGAAAAAGCGATAACTGCTCGCCAATATCTTCGATAAAGCCTTGGGAACTGCGCAAACAACGTTTTAAGGTCTCCCACACGGCCGGTACCTTAAGAACATCTCCAGCCTCGAGCACGAGAAAACCACCGTTAGCGCGGTGCATCGCCCCCGACTTGATCATGGTATAATCGCTATAATACACACCTTGATCAATATTTTTTTCAATCCGCCCAAAGAGATTATAATAATTGGGGTTATTTTCTATCACAATCGGAGCGTTTTTTTGGCTACGGTTATCAACAAAGAGATTGACCCGATATTTGCGGAATTTATAGTTTAAGGCTTGTTGCTGAGCCTTGCTGCTTTCTTCCTCTGTGCCTTCGCCAAAAAAATCAGCGAGATTTTCCACCACCTCCTCTTGTACTTGCCCCAGGTACAGCAACACCTCTTCATAGGCTGCGTAATTTTTTGCAAACGGAGCCAAGACTTCTTGAACAACAGCTTTGGCGTATTCCCGTTGCAAGTCGTAAACAAAGGTTTTTGACTCGAGCTCAAGGGAGCGGACCTGACGTGCAAAGTCGAGCACCTGGGGTTCCAGTTCCCCCCGTACCAGTTCAATTTTCCCCCGTTCCTTCTCGCTGAGCTTGAAATATTCTTTTTCGCTTAGGGCCCGACCGTCGACGATGGGAATGGTCTCTATCCCCAGCTTGGTCGATTTCAGCTGAAAATTCATTTTTTTTGCCCGCTTTTCCAAGGCCTTGAATTGGCGGGTTTGCAAATCAGCATTTTTTGAAAGGTGGAGATTAACCGTGTGTTCGTAGGATTTACTTTGCAAGGTGGCCGGTATTTCAACCCGCAGAACCTTGATTGCCCGTTCCATATCTTTTACAAATTGCCAGCCCTTACCTGCTGGCAGAGAAATTTCTCGAGGCACATCCCCAAAATGAAAATCATGAACATAGATCCAATCGGGGGGGGGCGGAGTGTTTTTGGTATGCTGCTCAAGAAAACTCTTGATCACGCTGGTCTTACCGGTGCCGTGATATCCCGCCACATAGATATTATACCCGGGCTTACTAATGCCCAGGCCTAAACGAATGGCCTGAATCGCCCGTTCCTGAGCAATAATCTCATTGGACTCTTTCAACTGGCTGGTGGTCTTACCCTTAAAAAAAGCCGCGGGACAGGGAGCGAAGAGATCACCCACAGCCAAACGGGCGGGGAGCGCAGGGCTGATTCCAAGGTTTTTTTTAGCGGGAGAACGAGAAGCAGAGAGCTTTTTTTTCAACGTACTGGTCACCGGAATACTTACCTTTACTAGAAGAAGATAAGCTCCTTCCTTTACTTCGTTCAACAGGAGCTGAGAGTAGCGTCAAAACGCCAGCACTTAGCCAATTGCGTAGAATTGATTTACTAAAGACTTAAATTTATCCCACAGCTCAAATTTTGCGGCGGGCTCTTCGAGCGCTGCGAGAATATTTCCCAGCAAAAGAGGGCCTTTGCCCGTACTTTCATTGAGAAAAAATTCGCCGTAGGCGTCGATCAAGTCAATAGCGTCTTCAATCCCCTCCTTAGTTTTCTGACTCATCGCTATGGCGATAGCTTTTTGCAAACACAGGCTTAATTCTTGCATATTAGTATTAGATTTAATACCCGAACGAATAGCCTCACTGTAAACAGCCACTAAACCATCGCAGTTGAGCTCTTCCTCATACTGGCCAATAAAATAGCTCAACGTCTTGAAAGCACTATGCCATTTATGCTGGGCTTGCAACGAGCTCACCCTAACCATGATCCGTTCATAGGCCAAAATAGCAGATGCGCGACGCTCAGCAAGTATTTTTTCTCGTTCTTCAATCTCTGATTTCAAGCGTTTTTTAAGCAAATCAAGAGCGCGATTTGCTTCGTCAAGCGTGATCGCTGACTCTAAATCAAGCTCCCGCGCCAGGCCCTCGCTAAAAAATTGAATCACATGGGGCATCGAGGTATTGGTCACTTTTGAAATCTGAACCATCGACCACTTATTGGTTTGAGGCCAGATGGGTAAGACTTCATTTAGCTTATAGACAAAGTCGAGCATAATTGAATCCTCCTGAAGGCCCCTGGTGATTAAAAGATTGGCTTCTCCTGTGATCCAACTAGGTCGGCAACTGCATATTTTTCTGAGTATCTCTTATTTACTAGTATAGCGGATTTTTGGCTGGCAAAACAATGGCTGGAACAAGTTGAGGTCGAAGAGGGGGCGGGCCGGAGCGGCCCGCCGAGGCACCGGGAAGGTCCTCGAGAGAGTTAGCGGATCAATTACGGCTAAGGTTTACTTCTTCCTTAACTGCCTGCGTTTACGCATCATTCTTCGTTTCTTTTGCCCAACTTTCCTTCGTCCTTTTGGATGCTTACGCTGATGTCTTGATCCGTTCAAAGTATCTTCTCCACGTATAGTATAATAGGTTCAATGCAAAGAGAGCGCTAAGTTAGCTCGTGCAAATAAAAAAGGCAAGCTTTTAGGCAGGAAAGTCCCCTTCAAGCTTCCTAAAGATTTATAGAAATTAAGCCGAATCACTCGGGGAGTGGCTTACAAAAACTACCGAGCCCCTCCTCAACCATTCTCCACCCTAGGGGACTGTATGCCAGAAGCTCCAATAGCCGCTAAAAAAAATAAACGCAGCCTCCGTTCCCTGCTAATTGAACCTTTTGCCCAAATTCGCTTTGGGCTCTACATGATCGGCTGTGCGCTGAGCTTTATGGTTTTAATCATAGGCTTCTTTTTCTATTCATTTTATAAGCAGTACGAACAGGTTATGGAGATTTTCCATATCGTCGACCCCGAAGTAAAGTGGGATATGATCTTAAACGATGTATTTTACGCCAACAGCTATATTCTCCTGGGCATGCTCGCTAGCTTTTTTAGCGTGTTTTTCTGGATTGTATTTCGAGAAACTCACAAATATTACGGACCGTTAGTCTCTATTAAACGCTTTCTCAACGAACTGAAACAGGGCCACTATCAGAACCGCGCCCGCATCAGAAAAAACGACGAACTCCAAGCCCTAGTCGTGGAACTCAACAGCCTGGCAGAAATTCTTGAAAAAAAGCACGGTGGTTCCAGTCCCCGAACTTGATATTATATTTGAGCTTCTTAGCAGATTTTGCTAAAGCTCGGCAGTTAGAAATTTGGCAAAATTCCCCCAAAAAAGTAAAAATATGCCCGATCTTAGCCCTAGCGATGCTTTTTCACTGACCCGCGAAAACCTGAGCCACTGGTTAGTTGCTCAGGGGTTTAGCAGCTTTCATGGCAAAGCTATTTTCCGCCAGCTCTATGGCAGCAGCCCCGTCAAGCATCTCCACGATGAAGCGGGAGAACTACCACGGGAACTGAGTCCTTGTTTTAACCGCCACTACCACCTGGGCCGGGCGGAGGTAATCAGCGAGCAGCATTCGCCCACCGACGCTTCGGTCAAGTTTCTTTACCGCTTAGCCGATGGCAGCGCCATTGAATCAGTAATAATTCCCGAATCTTCGCGTATTACCCTGTGTATATCAAGCCAGGTTGGCTGTGCTCAGGCTTGTTCCTTCTGTCACACCGGACGGATGGGGCTTAGCCGTAATCTGAGTGTCGGCGAAATCGTCGGACAGGTGGTCTGGGCGAATCATTGGTTGATTCAATCTCCTGACTGGCTTAGAGCCCAGAAATACGATGAGAATAAACGAATTACCAACGTCGTCTTTATGGGCATGGGTGAGCCCCTCGACAATACCACAGCGGTAATTGACGCCATAAGCATTATGGTTGATCCCCATGGACTCCGTCTCGGTCCCAGCAAAATCAGTGTTTCCACTGCCGGACTTGTTCCCGGTTTGCAGCAGCTGATTGCCGCAAAACTCGGGGTTTCCTTAGCCTTCAGCCTCCATTCCCCCGAAGGGAGCTTGCGCAGCCAACTGATGCGGATTAATCGCCGCTATCCCCTCGAGCAGGTGCTGGCGATATTTCAAGAACATGCCCTCGAAGTTAAACGAGATTTTCTTATTCAATACACCTTGATTGCAGGGGTTAACGATAGCCCGCTACAGATGGCAACCCTCGCGGAACTACTTAGTGGATTACGGGCTAAAGTTAATTTGATTCCTTACAACCTCGTGGCAGGCACCTCTTATGCCAAGCCACAAATAGACCAGGTTCTCGCTTGCTACCGCGCCCTGGCTCGTGCGGGGATTCGCTGTATGATCCGCTTTAGTAAGGGGCAGGACATTGCTGCCGCCTGCGGCCAATTAGCTATTATGGAGAAACACTCCGCCTCAGCGCTTACCTAATAAACTTGTAGCATTGCGGATAAGCTTCACTTACTTGTGCCACTGCCAAAGGAATAATGGGGGGGATTTTTATCGCAAAACTAATAAAGCGGTCGTCATGAGCATAGTTGTGCTGGGAAAGACTCAAATATTCCCCCTGGTGGGAAAAAAGACCTACTGCCACTCGGGTTTCCTGTGCAAAATCCTCATTACAAAAGCAGAGCTGATGCCATTGGCTATTGCTGAGGCTGATTTCCTCCCGCGGCGAAGCCGCAAAAAATTGCCGATTCTTAGTGAGGTTAGCAGATCGCGACGGAGACTCCACAACTGGGACCATACGCAGCGAAAAAACCGTCTTCCCGCGGGGAAAAGGCAGCCGCAGTTCAATTTGTTGGCATTCACCAGGGTTTAAATCAACCCACAGCAGCGGACCATGCCAGAGATAATCGAGCCCCTCTTCTCGCCACACCTGGCCCAAATATGGGCGGGTCTGGGGCGAGGCTAAACTCACCAAGCCTAGAGTAATCCCCCCCAGCAGAGCAAGGCGCGAAAATCGTCTGGAGCGCGCTGCCCAGGGATAAAAAAACAGAGGAAAACTCAGCGCCACGGTGCAGACGGCCAATAAAGAGCGATAAGAGGCAAAGTTATCAAGCAGACCTCCCAAGGCGACGTAAGGATAAATACCCACCATCACCAGAAGGGAAAAAACCTCGTCTTTGCTTGTAAACACCCTCCCGGTCAAGCGAGCTAATCTCCAGCTTAGCCAGCCCCCCATAAGCAGAAGCAGAGGGAGGGTGAGCCAACCCAATTCAACAATCCACGAAAATACAGGGTTATGAATATCGAACTCATAACCAGATTTTAGAAAAAAATTACCTGTGCCAATTCCCGTCCACGGTAATTGAAAAGCTTCCTGCCAGGCGACCAACAAATGCGCCTCACGCCCTCCTGCAAACGCAATTTTTCTCAAACTGGGATGGAGCAATACTTCGTAAAGTTCGGGAGTAAGATATGCTCGCGCCCCTGCCCAGTGGCTCAGCAGCACATAACATCCTACGCCCACTCCAAGCACCGCAGCCACACTCGCTGCCAGTAAACGAGCTGGTTTGAGGGAATACTGCCAAGACCATCGTAATAACTGCAGCGAGAAAATCCCAAAAATCGTCAGAGGCAAGGCAATCCACACTGTGCGGCCACGACCAACAATGACCCCGAAAATCGCCCCAGCAAAAAGAATAGCTCCCGGCATCAGCAGCCACCATTTTTTCTGGGCAATTATTTCAGGCAAGACCATCAGGGAAGCTAAAGCAATCAGCCCTGCATAAAAGCTGAGGTGATTGCCATTTTGGAGGGTTCCCGCTATATCCACCGCATAAATAAGGGGGAGCAACGCGAAGAACTGCCCTAAAGCGTAGAGCAAAACCGGCAGCGCCCCACAGCCCAGGGCGGCGATATAAAATCCCCGCTCAAGCTTTAAGCGCTGCTGGCTAAAAAAAAGTGCTTGGATCCATAACAGCTGAATTCCATAACCAATCACAATAGAGATGCTGTGCAGAGGATTATTACGAATGTCCCAATACCAGGTCCTGCGTACCAACATACTCAACAGGCGTTGCCAACGAAAACCCTCATAGCTCATGGAATAAAGGTCAGCCATCGAGATCAGCCAACTAACCGCTATCTGCCCACAGGCAAAAAGCAAGGGCAAATACAAGATATGATATTCGAGCTTCCCCCAGGATGCTCGCTCTCCCAGGGAAAATCCCCGAATTGCCAAGGCCGAGCAACAGGCCAAAAGGGTAACATCACTGAGAAACATATTGGGATAACCAAGGCGTAAGACTGGAATTTCGAACCAAGCCAGGGAAGCTATGGTAAGAAAGAGTCCCCAGCGAGGTCTTATATAGGTAAGCCCCCCAATGCACGCATAGGCAAGCAAACGTGGCCAGCGCGAGGTGCCATCACCCATAAGCACACACAGCAAAAAACTATTAAGAAACAAAAGACTTGGAAGATGCACCAGCTCAATCCGTTATCAGTGCTTTTCTCGTAACAACAAAGAAATAAAAAAAGCGAGACCATAACAAATAGGCAAGATAACTAAAGCCCGCTGATAAGCGGCGATCGTGTAGGTCTCAAAGCCATCCAAGATCCCCCCCTGGCTCAGGGAGAGCAGTACCCCAATAATAGGCTGGAGAATCGGTGCCGAAATCATCGTGATCATATTGGTGGTACCAATGGCTACCCCTTGACAGTAATCGGGGACCGCATGACAGACCAGCGTAAACGATAATTGATACACCGCGCAGGTAAAACCAAGGCCAAAAAGAAGGCCGTAGAGGACCAGCAAAGGCAGGGCCTTTACGTATAAAATAACCAACAAGATAAAAAAACACAGGGTCGAGCCGATTGCCATTAAACGCTGTATGCTAACTCGCGAGACAAGCCAACCCAGCAAGGGACTACTCGAGCCAACCCCTAGATAAATCATCGCTAAGGCAGAAGTTGCCGCGACCACGTCCATTGCGTACATTTGCATTAAAAATGGTACGCCCCACAGGCCGACAAAAGCCGACATCACTGAAAAGGTACAAGCCGAAAAAGCCCCCCCAATCCACATTTCTTTGGTGGTGAGCACCACCCGCAGACTACGCGCAAAACGACGATGACTGACCGCTTCGAGCTCAAGCTCTTTCTTGGGGAGAGCATTGTGCCGATGAGCTTGAGCGAGAAAAATCCACACCACAACTGCCAGCAGCAGGGCCCATCCTCCACAGATCCCCACGGCCCAACGCCAGCCCAGCTCTTTGCTAGCCTCAGAAAGCAACAGGTTCATAAAACCCGTTCCTCCCATGGAAACGCATTCGGCCACCCCCGAAAGAAAAGCAAAGCGGGCTGGCGCGAACCAATGCTTGGTGCAAAACAACACCCCAATGAAGCCAAAAGAACAACCAAGACCCATAAGAATTCGTGCACAAATGGCAAAGCCAATTGACGGCGCAAAGGCTATCAATAAACAGCTGAGCCCGACCACCACCAAAGCCGCCGCTGCTACATGGCGAATTTTAAAGGTGTCATAAAACATCCCCACCGGGACTTGCATAAGAATATAGGAATAAAAAAAACTCGAGGAGAGAATGCTGATTGAAGTCGCATCAACTTGAAAGCTCTCTTTAATTCCAGGGGAAAGAATGCCAATGGAGCCTTGCAAAACAAATTGAAAGATCCCAAAAAGACCGATGCAAAACCAGCCAAGCCACGGATTGAATACCAGCGAATTGATGGGGAAAAGCTTAGAAACCTGCATGTTTTAACCTAAGAAAAGTTGCGCAATTACGGCGAATTGTTATATATCACGCCTCGACTAAGTGCTAGTTTTGACCAGCCAGTTAACCTAAAGATTGAAACGATTATGCTCCCTGATCATCCTCATATTTGCTTGTTTCAACCCGAGATTCCGCAAAACACCGGCAATATTGGCCGCCTAGCTGCGGCGACCCAGTGCCGTCTGCATTTGATCAAGCCCTTAGGCTTTAGTACTCACGAACGCAATCTTTTACGTCCCGGCTTAGATTACTGGCCCTACCTCGACTTAGAAATCCATGAAAATATCGATGATCTTCTCAGCCAATTTCCCCTTTCCCAAGTCGCCTTTTTCTCTAAGTCTGCAGAAAAATCCTATCTCGAACTCCCCGCAGATATCCAGTTGATCGTCTTTGGACGCGAAACTTCGGGCTTGCCAGCATCCCTTGGCGAGAAATATCCTCAAGCCTTCTATAATATTCCCCTATATCATACTTGTGTTCGTAGTTTAAATGTAGCAAATGCCGTGTCAATTATCACCTACCACTTGTTGGCGACGAAGAACGGCTCTAGGGGCAGAGAAAGCTAGGAAAAAACCTCTCCCCTCTCTATACTAGATAGGCGCTGGCGCGAAAGCGCCAGCGCCGTGTCCTGACGAACGCAGTGAGGAAGGATCTTTCACATAACATCCGGATATCACGTGACAGATCCTTCGTCGCTTTGCTCCTCAGGATACGTCGCGGCACGAAATATGCTATTTCGCGCCAGCGACTAGATATCTACCCAGCGGGTAGAGCACAACCATTAGCGTTATTTAGAGGTTAGGTTTTATGAAAGCGATTAACAACCTTTGTTGGCTCTTTGGATACGCGATTTTTTTGCTTTGCTTAAACGCCTGCACCAGCACTTCCCCTGTAACAACTAGCGATATCGTCGTGGAACATCATGAAGAACCCGGACTTGATGAAAAATATAATCAAACGCTACACCTGACCAGCAAACAAGCTACCATTTATCGTAATTTCGAAACCAAATATGCAGTTACCGCAAGCTATTTTTCCAAGGATTTTATCCGCGCCTTTGAAAAACGCGCGGAGGAGATAGCTCTGCCCTCTTCACCTCTCTTTGCACAATACGCCAAGCAGCAATTATTTTTTGTTTCAATCTTCGTGCCCGTTGCCAGCCAATTTGATCTTAGCAACCAGCAATTATGGTCTCTTAAGCTACGCCAGGGATCTCTGCAGGTCGCTCCCTTGCTTATCGAAGCGCTCAAAGAAAAGACGTATTGGCAGGGGTTTTTTCCTTTTATTTCTTCATGGAGCAAGGAATATCTGCTGGTCTTTCCCGAAGAACCAGCCCTAGCCAGCAACCCTGCTCCCTTCGAATTACGCATCAATAATGCCGAGGCAGCGGTGACCTTAGGCTGGGGTGATTAGCTTGGCTGCTGTTTATCGTAAGGTTTGCAAACAGTCTTTTACTTGGCTTTCAAGATTCTTCCAGGCAAACGCTTGACCCCTTTGCCAACTGACTTGACGACTAAGCTGATTTCTCAGAGGATCATTCAGGACTCCCTCTAAAGCCAGCAAGGTAGCCACCGGATCGGCTTTATCGACGATCAAGCCTCCCTCCCTAACGGTTTCAGGGATAGCTGCAGAGTTTTGCACCACAAGCGGTAGACCAAAAAACATGGCTTCGACCAGAGGCACACAAAAACCCTCGTGATCGCTCAAATTAAAAAACACCTCTGCCTGGCGATAAAAACTTGCCAAACGCCGATCATCTACGCCGCTGACAAAGACAATATCGCGATGATAGTCACGCACCGTGCTCGCAGCAAAAGAGATACTCAAGCCCAAAAATTCCGCCAGCTCAGCCAACTGCTGACGATGCGCGGCAGAGGATTCGCTACCGATACAAAATAAACGCAAGTCTTTCTGGCAATAACGTCGCAGTAACGCCAGAAAGAAAAACAGATCATGGTGACCTTTGTGAGGTACCACTCGTCCGACAAAAAGGAGATTTTTACAGCTGCGATTTTTTATTAAGGCTGTGGTTTCAGGACAATCTTTAAGCTCCGCCAATTGTTGATAGTGACGCAGTACCGGCAAAATTCGTTGGTGAGGAAAATTAAAATCCCTCAATTCATGGAGATTATAGGCCGAGGTCGACCACACCGTATCACTAAGGCTACGGAGCATCGGCAATTGGCTGCGTCCTTCAAAACAACGGAAATAGGTGTTGCGAGACCAAGCATTACGAAAATAGTGGTGGGGCGTTACATTGTGATAGCGAATAATTTTGCGGGCGGGAATATCTTGGAGAAAATAAGGAATCCTACTGCCAATTGAATGATGGTAAATTATAATATGATCACGATCTTTTACTTGGCGAAGTTTTTGAAAATTCTCAGTTTCTCCCCCGAGATTTGTCAGTTCGGTAAAGAGCTCACTGCTGATCTGCTGTTCACGAATCAGTTCACGCAGCAGCCAGGCATCGGTGCTTATCGCATCATACGGTTGAAATGAAGGTAACACTTGATCGATGCGCATGTTGTTCCACTACCGTTGCACCGCTTAGCTGATGTTGAGCAAACACCTGCTAACCCTGGTTTTCCCCTGCTTTTGCCAGACGAGCTTCAAGGCTCGCTACTTTTTTTTCAAGCACTAAATGGGACTGGGCAAGCAACACAAGCAAATGGTTTAATTCTTGCTGATGCACCATGGTTACCTTAACAACGGGACGCAGCAGCCAACGGAGAAACGTTTTAATCCGTGTGACTAACAACGAGCGCAGCCCACCAACGCTGACCTCAAGGTAGGAGGCATGAATAGTTGCTGTCTGTAACATCAAAGCTACCAAATGCGGACTGGTAGCTCGACAATACTCTTCGTCAACTGCCACTTCACGATGGACTGGACTTACGAGATGAAAAGAGGCGCAGCGCCGCTGATACTCACGATACTCCTGTTCAATGCTCGCTTCCGCACCTTGGCTAAACGCCGAATCGCTCACAGCATATTCCATGCAGGGTACTTTTCGTTGGCAGGTGAAAGAGTTATTGGTAATTATTCAGGTATACCATACGTTTACCAGGACGAATAGCCCTAAACGAGGCGCGAAATCAGAAAAACTGCGGAGGGAAAACGCCTGAGGAAAAAGAATCATTGGGGGATTTTCTTCGCATCTGCCATAAACTTAGCCAAACCCTGGTCGGTAAGGGGATGCTTAAGCATCTCGGTAAAGAGTTTGAAGGGAATGGTGGCTATATCAACTTTTAAAAGAGCTGCTTGCCGTAAATGTTCAAGGTGACGAACCGAGGCCGCAATAATTTGCGTGCTGAGCTGGTAATTGGTGTACATCGTCTTAATTTCCCTAAGTAAGTGCATGCCTTCCTGGCCAATATCATCCAAACGGCCAATAAAAGGGGATATATAAGTAGCTCCCGCCTTTGCTGCGGCTAAGGCCTGCAGCGGTTGAAAGCACAGCGTAACGTTGGTGGCAATTCCTTCCGCAGCACAGGCGCTCACCGCTTGAATACCTGAAGCGATAAGGGGGATTTTCACAACGATATTTGGGCTAAGTTTTGCCCAATCCCGGGCTTCCTTCATCATTCCAGCAAAGTCCGTGGCTATTACTTCCGCAGAAACAGGGCCAGAAAAAAACTGGCAGATTTCTGTAATCAGCTCGCGATAATTGCGACCACTCGCCGCAACTAGGCTTGGATTGGTGGTTACCCCATCCAGCATCCCCCACTGGGCCACGGTTCTAATCTCTGCACTTTGGGCGGTATCGATAAAAAATTTCACGCTTGCATCCTCTATGCTACCTTGCTCAAGGCTCGACAAATGGGTATAGATCTTTACCTATGATCGCGCTACAGTGAAAAAGCCTTCGGGCAAAAAGACCACAGCACCGCAGACCCCCCTCTATGGGAGCATTAATTTACCCGTGACTAGGCCAGCCGACGTCCAGATTGCACCCTCACTGTTGAGGCTATTTTCGAGCTGCTTTGACTTTATTGGTGCGTTTCTCCTCGGCCTCTATGCACTGATGATCCTCGGTCCCCTTGGTTTTCTCCGCGGCCCCCTCGTCTTAGAACGGGGTTTTGGCTATCTGCGTATTTTGCTCGCCCAGCAGCTGCTTTCTCGATCGATGCGGGTGGCCATCGACTGGCGCCTAGGTAACTTCGATATCGCCATTGCCCAAGCCGAAGAGGTTCTGGTCACTATCGAACGATCGTACCTCAAAAAAACTTCCTCACAATTAATAAAAAAAAATGTCCTTGGAGATTTTTACACGCTCTTAACCCGCGCTTATATGCATGCTGGTCGCATTGATGAAGCAATGCAAACGATATTACGCGCCAAAAAACTCCTCGGTATCGATCGTCTGGTGGGGCTCTCGGCCTTGGATGCCAAAACTGCAAATTTGGTGCGCGCCGGCCTTGCTGCCGGTAAGCTCTTGGATGGCGAAGGAGTTACCACCATGTTCATTAAATCCTCGAATCCTCCGGGGGGGGAAGGGCGGCACAGCTCACCCAGCGACAAAGACCTGCTAAAAGGGGATTCTTCTCGCAAAAACTCCAGTAATAAAGGAAAGGTAATCCAATTTCCTTTGCCTGAATAGGGTACTAACCGCCCTTTTTTCACCCCTGATAAGGAGACTTCTATGACTCTACGAATTGGTATAAATGGTTTTGGTAGAATTGGCCGTTGCATTGTTCGCCAAGCCTTCCACCAGGCTTTTAACCATATTGAAATCGTCCATATTAATGACCTAGTCAGCCTTCCCACCTGTGCTCATCTCCTCCAGTACGATAGCGTCCATGGCGTATGGAACAATACGGTAAGCTCGGTTGCCGGAGGAATGCGCATTAATGATAAAACCATCAGCGTCAGCAGTATTCGTAGTCCCGCAGAAATACCCTGGGGCGAAAAGGGCGTCGATATAGTTCTTGAATGCAGCGGTATCTTTACCAAAGGCCCCGAGGCCGAAGCGCACCTAAAAGCCGGAGCCCAGAAGGTCTTAATTTCGGCCCCAGCCACTGACATTGATCTCACCGTCGTCTATGGAGTCAACGAAAAGAGCCTTCGCCGCGAGCATCGTATCGTCTCAAATGGCAGCTGTACCACCAACTGTCTTGCTCCTGTCGCAAAGGTAGTTCACGAACATTTTGGTATTAACAACGCCTTAATGACGACCATCCACTCCTATACCAACGACCAGCAAGTCCTTGACCTCGCCCATAAGGACCTTCGCCGAGCTCGAGCTGCGGCGCTCAACATGATTCCCACTTCTACCGGCGCGGCTCAAGCGATCGGTCTGGTTCTCCCCGAATTGCAGGGGAAATTCGACGGAATCGCTGTTCGCGTCCCCACTCCTAACGTCTCCTTGGTAGATGTAAGCTTTAATTTAGTGCGCCCCACCAGCCTCGATGCAGTTAATGCTTGCTTGAAAAGCGCTGCAGAAGGTAATCTCCGCGGTATTATGGCCTATTCCGAGGCACCTTTGGTTTCCGGTGATTTTAATGGCACCTCCTACTCAAGTATAATCGATGCACCAATGACCAAGATGATGGGTGATCGCTTTTTAAAAGTGTTAGCTTGGTATGATAACGAAACTGGTTTTAGCAACCGCATGCTCGATATTGCGAGCCTGATGGGTACAATATAGGGCTTTCTCCCGCGAGAAAGTGCAGAGGAGTTTGGTATGCAGCGTGAAGAAAAAGCCCAGACACTTTCCAGAAAAGAAGTAATTGAGATTCTTTCTGAGAAAAAAGATCTGCGCAATTTGGATATCAGGAAAGCAAATCTGGTAAAGCTGGATTTTAGCGGCTGTGATTTACGTGGCGCCAATTTTTCCTATGCCAACCTCAAAGATGCTTCCTTTAAGGGGGCAGATATGCGTGATTGTTCTTTGTGGAATGCCAATCTTGAAGGCGCGGATTTTACCGATGCTGATCTTGAAGGAGCAGACCTCGATTATTCCAAGCTGCGGGGAGCAATCTTGCTGCGCGCAAATCTACGCCGCACCACCCTGCCTACGGAGCTGGTTCCCCGCGATGATATTCTCCGCTCGGTTAAAGCGGGGTGTAAAGTCGGACAAAAGAAATAGGTAACGTTCAGGTCTTGGTGCATCTTCGCTGCTTTCTTCGTCGCTGCGCGTGCTCACGGCCAGACGGCCGCTCCGCTGCTCGCTCCTCGAAAGCAGCAAAACTGCACCAAGCCTTGAGCGTTACGGCGCTGGGACTGGAGCTGGGGCTGGGGCTGGGGCTGGGACTGGGGCTGGGACTAGGGGGGGCGGCAGGGACTTACTCGGAGGCTGGGGGCCCCAATCGGGGGTTTTTGCCTCGTATAATCCCGTAGGAATAAGCTGCTGACTACTGCCGTCTTTGTGCATCAAATAAAGCTGCGCAGCACCGCTGCGATTCGAATGGTATACAAGGTGCTGGCCGTTAGGCGACCAACTCGGGTTTTCATTGCTACCCTCAAACTGGGTTAGGCGCTCGAGATAGGTACCATCAAGGTTCATCTTAAAAATATCAAACCTACCCACGGTGGGATCAAGTCCAGCAAAGGCCAGTTTTTGGGAGTCAGGCGACCAGGCAGGCGTCACGTTTTGTTTTCCTGCATAGGTAAGCCGCCTTTCTGCCTCCACCACCAGGGACTGTCCATCAGCACCCCAGGCTAATTGGGAGAGAAATATATGAGGATTACCAAAACGATCAGAAACAGAAGCAAGCCATTTACCATCCGGGGAAAACGTCGGATCAACATTTAAACCGCGACTATCATTGGTCAGCGGTTTGGTTTCTTTCTTTTCGAGATTCTTGAGGAGAATTCTAGTAAGGCCCTTGGTCGATTGGGAAAACGCCACTATTTTACCATTGCGGGAAAATACGCCACCGCTGCTGTAAGAGCCCTGACTAGCAACTTTATCTACCTTGCCCGTCGATACCTCGTACAGGTAAAGATCAGGCTTACCCGAGCTATAGGAAGTATAGAGAATCTTACTGCCATCGTTGCTCCATGAAGGAGAAAGATGGGCTACCTTAGGGGCAAAAGTAATCTGCTCGACGTTTTGACCATCGATATCACAAATAAAAACTTGACCTTCCTGCTTACGTTCCCGCTTACCAATAAAGACAATACGACTAGAAAATATACCGGGACGATTCGTGTAAATCTCCAGCAAGCGGTCCACAAAATGCTTCAGCTGGGTAAGCAATTCTCGATTGTTATGAAAAGTCTCGCTGGTCGCCAGGGCTTCCCGGCCTTGGAGAACATCCTCAGCCTTCAAGGCAATGGTATATGCTCCGGGGGCAGGGCTTCGGGCTATTTTGCTGGTAATAATCGCGTCAATCCCTAAGGCCTTCCACGAAGCATAGTCACCGCTATTCGCGCCACGATACCCCTGTTCGCTGATAATTTTAAAAAAACCAGTAAACTCCAGGAGCGTGTGCAGCTGCCCGGCTGTATCTCCAGCAAAGTTCTGCACCACCGGCTCCCCGCCGTTAATCGCCTGTGGGGGAAGGGCAAAGACTAATTTTCGAAACTGCGGATTATTGATATCAATTACTTCAGCCTTGGAAAAACCCGCATTTACATGAGTGGAAACGCCGAGCAGGAATATCATCACCGTCAGGCCTAATCTGTGGCTAGAGCGTGTAACTATACGAAGCATAGGCAAAGTCCTTAAACGTTTCAGCTGAGAAAATAAACTTAGGGTAATTTAAAGCGCACATTGATTTCTCGTCCCACCCAGTTTGAGGGCGGTTTGGGAAAGAAACCAGCGGCATCTTCCATAGATTGCAGCACGAAGTGATCAAGCAGCTGATGGCCAGAGCTCGTCACTATGCTGAGACCTTGCATCTGTCCCGCGGCCGAAACGGTAAAGGAGACGACTGGCGGCATTGCTCCTCCATAGTTATAGGCATCGGGAATCCGATAGTTCTCCTGAATAAACTTCGTCAGCACCTGGCGATAATCGGCAGCCCCGGCCGAACCATTGCCCCCCGTTCCCACTCCTAAAGACTTTTTGAGAATAGCAATTTTCTTAGCTAATTCCGCTCGTTTTTTGTCATCTTGGGATTGCTCCTTGCTTTCCTGATTAACCTCCTGTTTCCGATCACGCAAGAGCTTATCGAATAATTGGTTTTTGTAGGATTCATCCTGAGCAAGCTTCTTGGTCTTCTCCTGCTCTTTTTCTTTTTTGGGCTCGGCCTTGGGTTTTTCAACCTTCTCCGCCAGCGCTTCTTCTTTTGCGGCCTCGGGCTTACTTGCTACTTTAATATCGGGAAGCTGAGGGGGGGGGGGCGGAACCTCCGGCAGAGCAGCTTCTTTGTCGATGCTTTCCTCTTTGGGGAGGGCTCCTGGACGCGGAGGCACAGGAATATCGCTGATAAGATCTGCCTCGATCGCCCAATCAAGCTCGGGGGTAATTTGATTCGTAGGAAAGAAAAAACGGGGCACGCCTACCAGCAGACAAAACAGGTGAACCAATAAGGAGGCACCGGCAAAAATGCGGACTAAGCGGCGCTCACGCGGTTGTCCATTATCGTTCGCAGCCAAAACTCACTCCTCTGCCGGCTTACTTGCTCACGGCGCTATCAGCGCTCTTGAGCATAGAGATTTTTTCGGCTCCTGCCAGCTTGCCGGCACTCATTGCCTCCACCACCGCGGCATAGCGCACCTCTTTATCGGCGCGAATATAGAGCTCTTTTTGAGCACGCACCTCAAACACGGCGCTGAGTTTTTCCTGCAGGTTTACTGCGGGAACTGGGGACTTATCGATAAAAAATCTCCCCGAGCTGTCTATGGTCAAAATAAGGTGCTTTTCATTGAGCGTCTGTCCTTTGGCCTTGCTTTCGGGTAAGTGCACACTGATGCCGCTTATTGAAAGGGGAGCGGAGATCATAAAGACAATTAAAAGCACCAAGAGTACGTCTACCAACGGAATTACGTTGATCTCCGCCACATCTCCACGATCATCGTGGTTATGCCCACCACCTAGTTTGCCCCCCATGCTTAGCTCCTTGCCTTGCTCGCAGTAGATTCCCCACTTCCCGAACCAAGGCCGTGTTGCATAATCTGCCCGCCCACTAAATTGAGAAAATCAGCTCCAAAGCTGTCGGCCTGGGTCAAGATGCGGCGAATTTTGCTATTGGCGAGGTTATAACCAACCACGGCAGGAATTGCCGCTGCCAAACCAAAGGCCGTAGCAACCAAGGCTTCGGAAATCCCCGGGCCCACTGCTGCTAAGCTCGCATTACCTGAGCGAGCAATGGCGCTAAACGATCCCATAATCCCCCAAACCGTGCCAAACAAGCCGATATAAGGACTCACTGAAGAAGAAATAGCCAAAAGCGAGAGAAATCTCTCCATCTGCTGGCGTTCTAAGAGTCGCGCCTTTTCAATGGCCCGCCCGATGCTATCGAGCACATAGCCAAGGTTATTAGTTCCCTCCCCCTGCTGCCCGAGTCGGGTGCGACAGCGCCCGAGTTCTCGATAGCTGGTCCGAAAAATCTCTCTTAGAGGGCTATAGGCAAAGTCAGCAAGACGGCGGTTAAAGGTATCCACCGAGCTTGAAGCGCTGAATTCTTTAGCAAAATCATCGGTTAATTTTTCGAGTTTGCGCAAATAAATAAATTTAGCACAGGCAATCCCCCAACTAGCAATGGAAACGCTGATCAAAATCAGCAAAACCATTCCCACCAAAAAGCCCGATTGGGCAAAAGGATTAAAGAGCGATGGAGTTTCAACCAAAGTATTCATAATCAACCTATAGGTAGAGGAAGAGGCCCACAAAAAAGCCAGAGATTAAGTAACTACTCAGCACTTTGTCAACTACTCAAGGCTTGCTGCAGTTTTGCTGCTTTCGAGGAGCGAGCAGCGGAGCAGCCTTCTGGCTGTGAGCACGCGCAGCAACGAAGAAAGCGGCTAAGATGCATCAAGACCTGAGTAGTTACGAGATTAATAGTATATTAGCAATGAAGCGTCGAGGATTCTATTTTTGGAAGGCTGAAGCCAGAGGCTGCAGGGGGAGAATGGCCCCCGGCAAGGAGTTTGCGATTACAATTACTTTCGCCCCTCAATGGGCACATAGTTAGCAGTGGTGGGACCATTGTAAATCTGACGAGGACGGTAAATACGATCGTCTCCTTCCAGATGCATTTCTCGCCAATGGGCTATCCACCCGGGTAAACGTCCGAGGGAGAACATCACGGTGTACATATTCTTCGGAATACCAAGGGCCCGATACAGTACCCCGGAATAGAAATCTACGTTGGGATAAAGGTTTCGTTCACGGAAGTAGGGGTCCTTAAGAGCTACTTCTTCTAAGCGCTTAGCGATTTCGAGTAATGGATCTTTTTTGCCCAGCTTACCCAAAATCACATCGCAGTTTTTGCGAATGATCGTTGCCCGCGGATCATAGCTTTTGTAAACGCGATGTCCAAAACCCATCAGTTTAAAATCGCTGTCTTTATCTTTGGCAGCAGCCACAGCCTTATTGACATCGCCACCATTTTTGTGAATGGTCTCAAGCATCTCCATTACCGCTTGATTTGCGCCGCCGTGCTTTGGTCCCCATAAGGCGCAAATCCCTGCCGCCACCGAAGCAAAGAGGTTGGCGTCAGAGGAACCGACGAGTCGCACGGTGGAGGTCGAGCAGTTTTGCTCATGGTCAGCATGAATAATCAGCAGCATATTAAGCGCTGCGGTAACATCTGGATCGATTTCCATGGTTTCGCTGGGCACAGCAAACATCATATGGAGAAAATTAGCACAATAACTCAAGGCATTTTGCGGGTAGACCACCGGTTGGCCAATTGACTTCTTGTAGGAATAAGCAGCAATGGTGCGAATCTTGGAAAGCACTCGGGGGACGAGGTGATCCACCTGAGCTGGATCTTTAGGATCGAGGGAGTCAGGATAATAAGCCGACAATGAGCAGACCATGGAGGACAAAATAGCCATGGGATGGGCCGTGGATGGATAGCCGTCATAAAAACGAAGCATATCCTCGTGAATCATCGAATGGTAGCGCAGCTGATGACTAAAGTTATCGAGCTCGGTTTTGTTGGGAAGATGGCCATAAATTAACAGATAACTGGTTTCCACAAAAGTGGATTTTTCAGCGAGCTCAGCAACGGGAATCCCCCGATAACAAAGGATGCCCTTTTCACCATCGATAAAGGTGATATTGCTCATGCAGGAGCCGGTATTACCGTACCCAGAGTCAAAGGCAATATATCCTGTATCAGCCCGTAATTTTCGGATGTCGATTGCTTTTTCTTCACAGCTACCAACAATAAGCGGTAGTTGATACGACTTGCCCTCTAGGATTAATTCCGCTGTATTAGCCATTTTGATCTCCTGTCTTTGCAAAAGCACCTAATCCTACACTGGATTTTTCCCCATGGCAAATTATCAACCACTCTCTTTATGCCTCTGCCGGCAGGTCTTCAACCGCAATTGGGACAATTACCCGCCATAACTCCGCTGGCCTTCGTCCGCGATCAATTACCGAATCAAGATACTTGGGGAAAAGCAATTTACCGGTGGCCGTAGCCACTAAGGGTTCACCATTATGGGTGCCTAAAATATCTCCCTGGGTTACTGCCTGGAAATTAAGCAAGCCAGGTTTTAAAACAACCTCGCCCGTGCTTGGATATGCCTGCAGCTGAGCCCAGGTGTAGAGGGGATTTCTTTCCTTAGCCCCCGGTTCTTGCCCATAAACGGGGAGCTGATGATGTTTGCGCAGATGGAAGTCCACTGCTTTAAGCGCTTTCAGCGCTGTATGAACCCCGAGGCTTTCTTGATAGGGTGAAAAGCCGTTCTGTCCCGTTTCTACCGTAAGCCCAATACCGCCAACTTTAGTTACCAACTCATCGGTGGCCATACCATCCACGGAGAAGCCCCCATGCCAATGGGTAATCACCGCTTGTCGAGGGGAAATCTCCCGCGCAAACTGCACGTTTTTACGAGAAAATGGAAAAATAAAAAAGGGTTCAAGACTCGGCTGACTGGTCTGGTGAAAATCCACAAAGTACCATGATTTGCTGAGCACCTTGCTCAATTCTGCCGCCCGCTCAAGTTCCCAGGCCGTACCCTTGCCCCCCCCAAAGGAACGATTGAGATCTTTATCGCAGTAGCGTGCCCCTTGGGCGACGGCCCGATAGTTGCCCAAGGCTACAGCAAGAGGAAAATGCAAAACCAGCTGCCCACTGGCAAGCAGTTCAAGCACTTCGTTGAGAATTTGAATTCCCACAACTTCATTGCCATGAATTGCCCCGAACAGGGTTAAGGGAATTTCTTTCGGCGCCGGGGGGCAGAGAGCTTTTCCAGAAGCAGGGCTGATGAGAAAAGTGTAAGGGCAAAGTTCGGAGATTCGGTAATGCGGCAAAAGCCGGTGAATGGCGGCAGGAAATTCCTGCATGCGCTCAGCAACTAGTGAATTCACCATCAGGGAGCTCCTTTTGATAATCTACTCAATACTATAATTCATAGCATAGCCCTTTTATACCCATCGGGTTTTAGTCTGCAACTGGGTTGCGTCCTCTTCTCCGCCCTTGCTTGCCTGGGCAAAACCTGACAGGTATATATGGTCAAGGGTAAGCTTGCAGCATAGCATTTTTAACCGGCGAAGACCGAGGGTCGAAGCTGTTGTAGGGAGACGAGCATTTATGAAACTGGCTATTTGTACGGGAGGGGGCGATTGCCCAGGCCTAAATCCAGTGATTCGCGCCGTGGTCAAATATGCAAAACATCGCCATAACACCGAAGTAGTCGGCATTGAAGAGAGCTTTAATGGGCTACTCACCCGTCCCATTCGTCAACAGGCGCTCACTCCTGAATCCGTCGCTGATATTTTTGATCGCGGCGGCACCATTCTTGGCACCCATAATTACGGCGATACTCTCCGCGGAGCTGACGAAAAGAAACATATCGCTCTGATTAAAACCGGCCTCAAAGAATTAGGGGTGGAATGCCTCCTGGTGGTAGGAGGTGAAGGTACCCAGAGCATGGCCCAAAAGCTGGTACGGGCTGGGGTCAAGGTTATCGGCATTCCTAAAACCATCGATAACGATCTCCCGGGCACCGATCAAACCATCGGTTTTTCCACCTGTGTCGATCTGGTAAGCGACAGTGTGCAGAGGCTGCGTTCCACCGCCGAAAGCCACGATCGTATTATGATTATCGAAGTGATGGGGCGAGATTCTGGCTATATAGCTCTCCACGGAGGAATCGCAGGTGGCGCCCAGATTGTTTTGATCCCAGAAATTAATTTCTCTTATGACAAAATAATCGCCAAAATCCGTAAACGCCAGCAAGAGGGGCGCAAATACTCTCTCGTGGTAGTTTCCGAGGGCGCAAGCCCCGAGGGCGAGGCGAGCATCTATAACCAAACTTTCGCCAAACAAAAAATTCTTGGCGGGATTGGCCAGGAAGTCGCGAGCAAATTGCGACAGCTAACTGCCATGGATACTCGTTACACGGTATTAGGTCACCTCCAGCGGGGGGGCGCCCCTAACGCCGTGGACAAACTTTTGGCCGCGCGCTTCGCTATGGCTGCCGTGGATCTTGCTATTAAGGAGCAGTTTGGCAAAATTGTGGTATTAAAGGGCAATCGCATCGCAAGTATGCCTTACGAAAGTAGCCACCACTTCGAGCGTTTCAAAATTCCCGCAGACGATGAACTCCTGCAGGCTGCCGAGGGCATGGGAATTTGTCTCGGAAGATAAGAGCGAGTGCGCTATTATGGGTGCAAAGCCGAAACTGAGCGAGGATCCACTATGGTCACTACTGATCATCGTTTTACTCATATTGAGCCCCTATCGAAAAACCTCGGAGTACCGCTTACCGAGATTACTATTGAGCTGATAACCAAAGACGATGAAGAAGAATTATGCAAGATGATTCGCCACAATCTCGAGCAGTTTGGTAGCGAATCAAGCGTGCTTGCCGCCAGTGCCCGCCGACTTAAGAACCTCTTTGAAAACTATAGTCGTGAAGGCTATCGGCTTTTTGTGGTGAAGAGCCCTTCCATCAGCCCTCTTCCCATCGCCTGTGCTGGCTTAGGTCCCTTAAAGGGCCTGCCCCTCTCTGAACGAATTGGCGAGATCCGCGATATGGTTGTGGAGGTACCCTTTCGCGGTAAGGGCATCGGTTCACGCCTTTTGCATCGCTGCATCAGCGAGGCGAAGCTCGTGGGTTATCAGCGCTTGTACCTTGAAACCACCAATACGATGATTCAGGCTCGGAAGCTATTTTTACGCACCGGCTTTCGCCCGGTAACCGAGAAAAACCTCAACCCGATGTTTGCTCCTTCGGCCACCGAGCTACCCTGTTATTTTTTGCTTGAAGAGCTAAAAAACAGTTAGCTCTTGAGGGTGACTATTTCTAATTTTTTTGCGAATTTTCTCGGCAAGCACCTTATCTTCTTCCCCACCCAAGCCACGGTAGAGCATAAAGGCATAATTACCACCGGCATCAGGATCTCTATGCTTTTCCCAGCCTAATTTATAGAACTCTCGAGCTTGGCTGGGATCGCGCCGGCCACCGATACCATCGTTACAACAACCAGCATGGTAGAGTAAAGCAGCGATATTCCCCTCGCTCTCGTAGCTTTGCAGGGAGAGCCTCCTGGTTTTTTCTGCCGCTTCGTCGTTACCATCTGCCATCAAAGTCAGCTGATAATAGAAGCAAGCCTCAATGCTCTTGCCCTCCTCGCAGATCTCTTTAAAAATTGCTTGGGCCTCACTAACGAGGGCCGTTTTGAGCGGTGCGCTTTGCTCGCGAGGGCTAAATGTTTGTGTCTCTTCATTGACAGAAAATCTCACCTTCTCAGCGCTTGCATTTTCATCATGCAAGAGGGCTACCCCATAGGCCAAACCAGCTTGTTGGTCGTGGTGACTACTCCAACTCTCTTTCAGAATGGCTTGCGATTCATCGTGAAGCCCTTGCTTCCCTTTGCATAAGCCCAGTTGGCAGAAAGAAGGAACAGAGCCATATTTACTCCAGAGTTCCTGAAAAATTTCTGTCGCTTGCTCCAGGTTTTTTTGCCCGCCAAGACCGCTAGCCATTTGCAGCGCATAAAAATGCCCAGAAGGAACATGCTGGTTTTGCTGCCAGTTGGTTTTAAATTGGTGTCTGATTTGTCGGTAATTTTCTTTTTCCTGAGCGCTAAGCTCGAGGGTTCTTTTGAATTGTTCATCGGGATGCAAGCTAGTGGTGCTACTTGCAAAAGCTCCATTAGTACTGCTCAAAAGCAGCAAAATTGCCATTGATCGTTGCACAGTCTGTTTCTCCTACAAAGAGGACAGGACGAGGATCGAATAGATAGTCGCTGGCGCGAAATAGCATATTTCGTGCCGCGACGTGTCCTGAGGAGCAAAGCGACGAAGGATCTGTCACGTGATATCCGGATGTTATGTGAAA
>JAHFAI010000032.1 GCA_023250635.1 Deltaproteobacteria bacterium
CCTCTATGCAAGCCCAATTGCCTGAGCTGCTAGAAAAAATAACTGATATAGCTCTGGCAGCAAAGGACCCAGCTATAAAAGCCGCACAACGAACTGCACGAAAAAATCCTAGGCCTCCTAAGGCTGAACGAAAGAACCCCAAGCCTCAGACTCCAATCGTTGCACCACAAGGGAGTGAGAACTCCAGGGAACAGTCTGCTCCTGACTCGCCCAGACTAAAAAAAGATGTTTCTTCACCGCACAAAAAAAGAAGCCGAACAATTCCTGCAGCTACCCGCCGAGAAGTACAAAAACGCGCTGATTTTCACTGTGAATACCGTAGCAGTGAGAACAGGCGTTGTACCCAGAAGACCTTTCTTCATATAGATCATATTACCTCGTTTGCCAAAAATGGTTCCCACGAAAGCGCTAACTTACAAGTGTACTGCCAGGCTCATAATCACTTAAAGGGGGCATTGGAGTTCGGCTTACCGTGGAAGGGCGGGGAGTCTTGAGAAATGGCGAGAGCAAAAAATAGTGCAATTCAGCCGCTGACCTATGTTTTTTGGAGAGCTCGTTTTTCGTCCTTCGCTCACCTCTTTGCAAGGGCAGGGGGTGGCGAGGAGCGAAATCCACAAGGGGCTGGTGATGGGCTTCTCCCTAGCCTTTGAAATTTTCTGGCAGCGACCGACAGGTTCGAGTTCGCTACTTTCTAAATTAGTGGGATAGGCTTATCTTTTTTCCTGTCTTCTTTTCAACCTTAGGCGGTAAACCAACGATTTTCATCGCTACCGGTCCCTGCTTCTTTAAACTACGCGCATAATCGCTGGCGATATACAGAGCCTCCTGCAAGTAAATATCATTGCGTAATTTTTTAAATTTATCTTTCTTACCGCCAGCTACTTCTTTAAGGGAGAATTCTTCCTCTTCGGCAGCTAAAAGCTCATTTTTTGCCTTGTTTTTAGGGTCTTCCTTAAGACTGACGCGCAAGCGCTCCGCCTTGCCCTCTTCGTATTCGGTAATATGCTTTTTGACCAGGGTAAAATCCTTGCTCGCTCCAACCCGTTTGCTGCTGGCACTGCGTAGTACCTCCACAAAGGGATTTACTAAATTAAAATTGGGGTGAGGCTTGCCTTCGATCTGCTCAAAGGGCAGGGCATAATCGTAGTACTCTTCACCGATTTCAAGGGAATTAAAGAGGGACGGCAAAACGATATCCGAAGCCACCCCCTTCAACTGAGTACTTGCTCCCGAAGGACGGAAAAATTTGCTAAAAGTAACTTTGATCGCTCCCAAATTGTTATCGAGATCATTAAGGTTTTGTACGGTACCCTTCGCAAAGGTGCGAGTATCACCAACAATCAAACCACGCTGGGTGTCTTGAATAGCACCAACCAAAATTTCGCTGGCACTCGCTGATTGGCGATCGGTCATAAAGACCACCGGACCATCGTAGGCAGCAGGACCGGTATAATCGCTTACATAAGGCTTCTCCCCCGCAGCTTTAATCTGCACTATGGGGGATTTGCCGGTAAAAAGACCCGCGATAGCAATAGCCTCATCAAGAGCCCCGCCACCGTTCATGCGTAAATCAACCAGGAGAGCATCGATACCGTTGGCTCGTAATTTGAGCATTTCGGTCAGCATATCCCGAGACGAACTACGATAATCAGCCGCATGGGCCTGACGCCCTTCGAAGTCGATATAAAACGAAGGTAGGTCGATTACCCCTATCTTTAAACTCTCTTTGCTTACTTCCTTGAGCGTCGGCGCAAGCTGGTAAGACTCGGAACTAACGGCGCGATCTTCCAACTGGACTTTTTCTCGGGTAATCGGCACGCTTTGTTCTTTATCTTTGCGGCGAATGGTCAAGCGCACCACCGATCCCCCGGGACCGCGAATCAGCTTGACCACATCGCGCAGATCCATATCGATAACATCCACCGGTGGTGATTTATCCTGGGCCACCCCGACAACCTTGTCCCCAACCTTGACTAATCCTGATTTTTGAGCAGCACCGCCAGGAACTAAACTCTGCACCGAGGTGATCCCATCTTCACTGCGCAGCATCGCGCCAATGCCATCGAGGGAGAGACGAGTAGCAATTCTAAACTCTTCCAACTCAGTGGGAGAATAATAGTCGGAGTGAGGGTCAAGAGAGAGGGTAAAAGCCTTCATAAAAGCACCGTACACATCTTCGGTGGTTACCTCACCCTGACGCTTATTGACCAGCTGATAGCGCTTTTTTAATTTGGCTTTCATCTCTGCTTCGCCCTTCATTACCTGGCGCAATTGCAGCATCTGGTACTTGATGCGTTTGTACCAGCGATCTTCCATATCCTTGTCGTCAAGGGCATAACTCCGGGATTTGCGATCAACGATAAAATATTCCTCGAGAGAAAAATTAAATTTGCGATCAATCAATGCCTCGAGGGCCTTATTGCGCTCCGCAAAACGCTGGGAATACACCACAAAGATCAAATCGATGGCTGAACAATCACCCTTGTCGATCATCTGCGGTAGGGTATCGGCAAATTTCTTTTCAAAGAGATTGATATCTGCCTGGGTAAAAAACATCTTGCCGGGATCCCAGCTCCGCAAAAAGTTCTCTAAGGTGCGTCGGGAGATTTCCGGGGTAAACGAATTGATCGCTAAATGGGTTTTTAAGTACCGATTGACGAGGCTCGAAACATATTGGCATTTAAAGCCCTCCCCTAGGGCTGAGCTGGTCTGTATACACAGCAGCAGGAGCAGGAGGAGGAACCATCGAGGGCTATGCAGGTGGGGGTGCTTGAGGTTTTTCATAGTTACTTCCTTTACCGCCAAGGATCTAAGGTCATACCGCGCTTATCGACGGCCGGCAGAAAAGCTGAAATGATTTTTAGGCTGGAAGGGGGACAACGCAAACTTTTACCTTTGATATTGCTAGAGTGTTCGATTACAACGCGCACAAAGCCCATAGAGTTCCAAGCGATGGGAACTAAGGGTAAAGCGCTGCTCTGCGGCCACCTGCGCTTGCAAACGCTCGATTTCTTTGTTTTCAAATTCGACGATTTTCCCACAGGTGGTACAAATAAGGTGGTCATGGTGGAGATTGGGAATGAGCAGCTCATAGGAGGCTCTACCATCCGCAAAAAGTCGTTGTTCAACCAAACCTGCCTCTTTCAGCAGATTTAGGGTGCGATATATAGTGGCTAAACCAATATTATAGCCTGCTTTACGAATACTGCCATAGAGATCATCGGCGTCCACGTGCCGATCAAGCTTGAGAAAATGGCGGATTACCACCTGTCGTTGTTTGGTTTGTTTGAGCTGGTGGTGTCCGAGAAAGCTCTCCAAGGCCTCCCAAAACCACTGATGCTTCGTATCGCCAGCCATGTCTCGCGCCTTTTCTCCGCCGGTCTGAGGTATAGACATTCTACGGTCGCGCTAGAGCAGCTGTGCCAAAGAGAGCTTTCAAATCTTCGTCCCGGAAACTTAAGCCCAGACCCATAAAATAGTGGGGATGCCGTTCTACTTTATTGGTTTCCAGATTTAAACGGGAGAGATCGTCTAGCCCTACCAGGGTGTACAGATGTTTGAAAAAGAGGATCGTCGCATAGGTTTTGAAATGGGCGGTACGTCGTAAGCTACTGCGATAGTTCCAGTCGAAGGCTTCAAAGCTTAGCTTAATTCGGTCATCCCATAGAAACCCATCGCCCGCAAGACCTCCCGAGGATTCAAACAAGCCAAAGCGCAGCTGCACAGTGCCCCATCTTTTGCCAAATTGCAAATTAAAGCGCATTGCCTGGCGCTCGTTAATGCGCTCACGAATGGTTCGCGGGGTTTGTTGCTCGCCATCAGGGATGGAATCCGAGCTGGGATTTGGTTCCAGAGATTCATAGGTAGTTTCACGGGTGGTAACATGGGTATCGGTAAGCCCCACCAAATAGAATTTATCGGGGCGGGTTTGCAGATACGCATTGAAGTAGTGCTGCGTTTCTGAGCCCTGGCGGAGTTCACCATGATAGTCCACCGAAACTTCTAAGCGTTTGGCTGGAGCGATAACTTCACGGATATCTTTAAGTGCTGCATCAATTTCGGTGATGGTCTGGTCGCTATTGATGAGTTTACCGAGGGTACCCTGCCCCTTCTCCACCCGCTCCATCACGGTAGTAACCGAGGTGATGGTCCGATCAAGCTTATGGATAATATCAACGATTTTTTGCCGCGAGTCATTAGCCAATAGTGGCTTTAAATTTGCCGAAACTTCACGAAAATTTTCAATCAGAGTGCGGAGGTTCTCACGATTTTCCTGAGCAATGCCCTTAATACTCTCGCTGAGGATCACCATATTGGCGATAAACGATTTGATTTTTTCTTGGCCATCCGTACCTCCGAGCGCCCCTGAAAGAGAGCTGGTAATGGACTTGATATCACCACCAATATTGCCTGCCACATCGATCAAACTCGAAAGGCTATTAACTTGGGTAGCATAGGGCACAAGAGAACCTTCTTCAAGGTATTGGCCGGTGCTGTCAGCACGAGTAATCTCCAAAAAAACATCGCCAAGCAGACCTTTTTCTTTGATTGCCACTACCGAGCCGACGGGGATTTTAACGCTCTTTTCGATGGCAAAGGAAATTTTGGTATGCTCGGCATCGAGATCAACTGCCGATACTTTTCCCACCACCACCCCATTGGTTTTTACCTGGGTTTTGGCGACAATACCACTGGCGTTTTTGACCATGGTATAATAAGTGGCATACGGTTTGTTTTCAAAGAGTTCCGGGCTCAAAAAGAAAAACATATAAGCAATAACCACTAGGGCTACGATGGTAAACAAACCAACCTTAAATTCTGTTCCCCGGCTGCTCATTTTGTGTACCCTTGTGGACAGGAGCACCACTGGTGCCTGCTGTACCTTCCATTTCGGTTATATCCCCGTCCACCTTAGGTTATTTATTGAATCTTTACCCGCAGATCTTGCTAACGCCAGTTTAACAGATAGGTTTCCTTCTGCTTCTTATACTAAATTGCTATAAAAACCAAAGGCCGGGACCCCTCAAAAAAACTCCATCGGCCCCTCGACCCGCCCGGCAAAAAACTGCCGGACCACAGGATCGGAGGAGTTTCTAAACTCTTGGGGACTCCCCGACAAAATTCCCCTGCCTTTATACAGCATAATGATACGCTCGGCGGTAGCCATTGCGGCTTTTAGATCATGAGAGATAACCACCGAGGTCATCTGAGGATCGTGGGCATTGACCTCGACAATTAACTTGTCGATCATCTCACTCACCAGAGGATCCATGCCAGTGGTTGGTTCATCATATAATAAAACCGCGGGCTTGGAAGACAGAGCCCGAGCCAAACCCACCCGTTTTTTCTCACCGGTGGAGAGCTCTCCCGGGTATTTATCCCGCACACTAAGCATATTGATCAGAGCAAGCACCTCTTCAGCTCGTTGTTCACGCAGAGCTCGGGACAGACCTGCGCCTTGCTCCTCGAGGGGAAAGAGCACATTTTCAAAGACGTTTAAATGATCAAACAAGGCTGCTTGTTGAAACAAGACCCCAAAGTTCTTACGCAGAGCCAAGAGCTCACCCTCGCCGAGACTGCCAAGATCAACTCCATCCACAATCACCGTTCCGGCATCGGGACGCATCAGTCCGATGATATGCTTAAGGGTGACGGACTTTCCCTCGCCTGACTTGCCAATAATAAAAGTAATCTTGCCTCTTTCAATATGAAGATCGAGGTCGTCAAGGACGGCATGACGACCAAAGGTTTTGCTGACTCCTCTAAAAAAAATCACAGGGACCACCTTAATTGCATATAGCTAATCACAAAGTCCGCAAACAGAATGCCGAGCAGCGCTGCTATAACCGCGTTGGTAGTGGCAACACCGACGCCCTTGGCGCCTTTTTCGGCTTGCAAACCGTAGCGACAGGAGACCACGGTAATGATCAGGGCAAAGACAAACATTTTGCGCAGGCCCTTAATCACCTCGTTATGTCCCACCAGCGCAACTAATTTTTCGAGGAAGATTCCCTGATCCACCTCAAAGAGGAAAATGCTCACGCTGTAGGCACCGAGCATCCCCACCACCATAAAAATACCGATGAGCAGGGGCATCACCACTGCCGCTGCAATCAATCGCGGCACCACCAAGTAGTGTATGGGGCTGACCCCCATGGCTTCCATGGCATCGATCTGCTCCCGTACCACCATGGTGGCGATTTCGGCGCACATGGCAGAACCAACCCGACCGGCGAGGACAAAACCACCGATTAGGGGAGCCAGTTCGGTGGTGAGGGCAAGGCCGGTGGCCCCTCCCACCATGTTTTCGGCAGAAAACACCTTGAATAGCCCCGCCATCTGCAAGGCAAAAACCCCTCCGGTGCTAAGAGCAGTTAGGCAGATAATCGCCAGGGAGTGATTACCCATGGCTTCGGCATGCTTAATAATGCTGCCCAGGCGAAAGGGGCGACGCAGTAATTGACGAAAAATTTCGCCGAGAAAAAGCATAAACAAGCCCACCTGCCGCGGTAGCTCGACGGCTAGGCGACCAAGGTAGGCAACAAGTCGATGGATACTGGAGAGCAGGGGTAAAGCGCGCATAGTTTCAGTGTAACAACAAGGAGCAGACGAAGCCATCCACTATTCACGAAAAATATCGTCAAGGTAATCAGCAAACTCCTCCGAAAACACCAGCAAGGAAGCAAGGGTCTCCAAGGGCTCCTGTTCCCGCAGAGTGAGCACCCCTGGTTTTTCCTCCCTCGCTGCCAAACCGGCAAGAAAACCTGCGGACAATTCCACCTCATCAACTGCTCGTTGCCGCAAATGTTGCAGTGCAAGAGGCAGACTCGTTCGCTGATCCAGCCCTAGCAGTTCTGCTGCAACCTCGGGGGGAAGACAGCGATTAAACAACACCCGATCCACCGTAAAACCGAGAGCCCGCATCTCCGTCGCCAGGCTTGCCGCAGCACGCAGCGCTGCTCGTTGCACCTTCGTGGTCAACAAAAAATGCGTCTGGGGATGCTGCAGCGTCCGCTGAATAGAGCTACCGGCACGATGAAATCCTGCCACGACTTGCTGCATCAGCACCAAAAACTCCGCTACCAGATGCAGGGACTGCACCCCTGTTACCCGTGCAATACCCCCCATGAGTTTTTCACCATAATTCATCAAGCGCCCCATGCCGAGTTTTGCTGCTAGGTGAAAAGGCTTAATCAACCAGGTCATTACTCGGTTTTCCATAAAATGCTCGAGCACGTTTGGACGCTTAAGAAAGTCCAAGGCCTGGGTGTCAGGAGGCGTATCGAGAACGATCATATGGTAGCGCCCTGATTCCACCAAATCTTGGAGCTGGGCCAAAGCCATATATTCGAGAGAACCGCTGAGGCGAGCGCTGATAGCCTGATAGAGCTTGTTGGCAAGTATTTTCTGATAGGTATCCTCATCCGGAGCAAAGCGTTGCACCATCCGATCAAACACGGCTTTTTGATCCAAAATTGCTGCCCCCAGGGATCCGCTTTCTTTGCCCGCGGCAAAGGCCCCGGGGGGCAAAGCAATCGTGGTCAATTCGCCGCTAAGGGGAATACCCAGAGCTGCAGCAAGGCGCTTGGCCGGGTCGATGGATAAAATCGCCACAGATCTACCCTGACGAGCAGCAGCGATTCCCAGGGCAATACCGCAGGTGGTCTTACCCACACCCCCGGCGCCAAGCAACACCGCGATATGAGGTTGCACCACTGTACCTGCCTGAGCTGCATCATCCCGGGCCATCAAGTACCTTTCTCCTCTGCCCCTAAGGCTGCCATCAACTGTTTGCATACCGAGGGACTCAGTGGTTCGCTCAGCGGGCCCATATCGGGCAACGAGAGCATATATTCCAGCACCTCTTGTTGGGCCAGGGCGCTCAGCAAGGCGCTTCTTTGCTGCCGGCTCTCCTCCTGCTGCTGCTCCAAGTACGCCAAGGCTCGCGGCAGGAGCTGAGCCGTTTCCGCACACATTGCCCTGTTCTCCTGCGGGGGGAAAACCTTATTGATGATGACCCCAGCTAGATGCAGGGGAATATCCTGAGCCCGCAACTGAGCTAAGAATTCCAGGGTTTCAGAAACCACTAAAGCCTCAGTGGTGGTAACATAGAGACCAAGAGCCGCCAGGGGATCAGCGAGAAACTCCCGAATTCGCTCAAGCTCCCGCACCAGGGGGCCTATGGTAAGGGCCTCGATAATGGTAGCCGGGGTTTGCATCATGCTAAGAAAATGCCCGGAAGCGGGGGCATCAAAGATGAGCAGATCAAACCGCCGCGGTTCTTGGATACGGGCGGTATAGAGAAGGCGACCGAGGATCATGGATTCACCGAGACCAGGAACGGCATTAATAAAACTGGCTACGGTCTGGTGCTTAAATACGGTCTCGTAAAGACGCGGGTGCCCCAAATAATTGACTATATATTCACGAAAGCATTCTTGGGGATTAAGGTTGATCGCCGAGATTCCCGGGCGCAAGAGCGTCTCGCAATGTCCGAGGACTGGTGCTCCCGGGGGCCCGAGAAGGGCGTTCATCTGGCTCTGGGCAGCGAGTTCTACCACTAAAACCCGCTTGCCGCGATCGGCTGCCATAAGGGCGAGCAGGGCCGATACCAGAGATTTACCGGTGCCACCTTTGCCGCTCACCACGAGCAGGGTACGATTAAAGAGCGAGGCAAAAGAACAAAATACCATCGGCAATCCTCCGTTTTTGAGGTACCTATAGGGAGGGGCCGGGGAACAACGCGGGTAGACCTGACTAGTTTAGTTATAGGGAGTTTTGATGAGCAGCGCAACCAGTGTTCAGGGCCTAAAGGATTTTCGGGAAAACCGCGCAATCCGCCAGTGTAAAATTATCGCCACCATGGGCCCCTCGGCTCTCAAACGCGAAAACCTCACCACCCTCATTTCCAACGGCCTCGATATCGCTCGGCTCAATTTTTCTCACGGTGATCACGAATCGCACCTCGCTAATATTCAGCTGATTCGCTCCATTTCTCTGGCCGTGGGGCGGCGGGTTACTATACTCCAGGATCTCCAGGGACCGAAAATTCGTTGCGGCAAATTGCTCGCTGATCAGATGCTCTTAAAAAGCGGCGAATCATATCAGCTGGTCTTTGGCAGTGAGCAGCGCGATCCGGCGATTATCCCCATCGATTACGCTGGTCTGGTTTCCGACGTTAAGATCGGTGATCTGGTCATGATGGATGATGGTCTCTTACATCTCCAGGTGACAAGTATCAGCGCCCAGAGTGTTACGGTAACCGTGCTCGAAGGCGGTATCTTAAAAAATCGCAAGGGAATTAATTTTCCCAATACTATTTTATCCCTGCCAGCCATGACCGAAAAAGATAATCGCGACCTACTTTTTGGCATCTCCCACGACGTGGATATCATCGCTCTTTCCTTTGTCCAAACCGCTCGCGATGTGGTGCGCTGTAAGCAGATTATCCGCGCCCTTGGTTCAGACGTCCCGGTGATTGCTAAAATCGAAAAGCTCTCGGCGGTAGAAGCCATCGAAGAGATTGCCGCAGTAGCCGATGGTTTGATGGTGGCTCGGGGTGATTTAGGTGTGGAATGTGGGGTGGAGCGGGTACCGATGTTTCAGCGACGCATTATTGCTACTGCCGAAAAATTCGCCGTGCCGGTGATCATCGCCACCCAAATGCTGGAATCGATGATAGAGAATCCACGTGCCTCGGCCGCTGAAGTTGCCGACGTCGCCAACGGGGTGTTAGAAGGAGCCGACTGCCTGATGCTTTCGGCTGAGGCTGCCACGGGCAAATATCCGGTCCAGTGCGTGGAGAAGATGGACTCGATTATTCGTCAGGTGGAATCCTGGTCCCACACCCGCACTCCGCGTTATTTGCGACGAACAGCGGTGGATGGGCATCGCTGGTTAGATCACGAAGCAATTGCCCGCGCAGCCTGCGAAGCTGCTGATACCCTCGGTGCCCGCGCCATTGTTTGTTTGACCCTTACCGGCTCCATTGCCCGCTTGATTGCCAGCTGGCGTCCACGCACACCGATTATTGCCATTAGCCCCCGGGAGGATGTGATTCAACGTCTGGGTTTTACCTGGGGGGTCTTTGGGATGAAAAATCCCCTGTTTTATAACACCGATGTGCTCCTCCAAGAGCTGCCCGAAGTGCTGAAAACCTATGGGGTGGTAAAAACCGGAGATATGGTGGTGATCACTGCCGGTATCCCGATGAGCGGGATGAAGCCGACCAATTTGATCAAGATCAACCGCATTCCTTAAAAGTAACCCCTCTTTCTGCACTTGTGAAAAGTATCTGAAAGAAATTTTCACAAGTGCAGAAAGACTTGAGCCGATTAGGCAGGGTAATCGGCTCAAGTCTTATCCGCTCATCATCCTCTATTTGCTGCGCTCAAGCTCTTTTTCCATAATCATCAGCAGCATCTTCAGTGGTAAAAGACCCTCGAGTTTTTTACCATTGACCAAAATAGTGGGGGTTGCTTTTACGCCCACCGCATCACCAGCAGCGAGCATTTCACTCACCAGCTGGGCTGGTTTGTCACCATGATAGCAAACCGAAAGATCGTAGCGATTTGCTAACTGCTGAAACCACTGGGGTGAGAATTTATCCTGATTAGCATAGAGCTCATCGTGGATAGTACGAAAGTTATCGCCGGCGCAGGCTGCGACGTAGGAAGCCTCGCAGGCCAGGGGATGAAAGGTCTCCCGTATCTGCCCGTTGCAGCTATTATCGAGGGGATAAAAAATATACTGCATATTTAATCTTCCCTGAAAATGACTGATGATCTTCGGCAGCATCTCCGCAAAAACCCGACAAATCGGACACTGAAAATCAGAGAAGATCGTCACCCGCAGCGGTGCATCGGCAAATTTCTCCGTCGCTCGCGCCAGCTGAAAGGGCGAAAACGCCGGTAAGGCTTCGAAGTTAGGCGAGGCTTCCACTTCGCTGATCAGTTTTTGGGCAACCTCGTCCACCTTGGAGCGTTCTTCCCCGGCTTGGTAAGCCACCAGCCCCACAATCACCAGCCCGCTGACGCAGGCAACAGCTACTTCAAGCCAGCCCCCCAAGCCCGGACGAGCCGAGGAATTAAGCACAAAAAGCATCAGGATCAACAGCGAGCAGCAATAATACAGCACGCACCCGGGACACAGGCCCCCGAGTACCCCTAAGGAATAGATCAGCAGTCCCACACAGCCCAGGGCATTGAGCAGGGCGAGCAAATACGCCGCAGCCTCGCGCTTCGGGGTGGCAAAACAGCCGGCCAGCAACAACAGCCAGCCGACGACTATGCCAAAGGCCGAGCTCGGTATTCCGGCGAGACTCGCCAGGGGTGAAAGGGTTGCTACGTCACAGTTCCAGTATGCTGAAAAATCGCAAAAAGAGCTGGCATCCATGCTTTTAGGGAAATGCAGATAAAAATAATGGTAGGTTAGATAAAAGCTAACCGCTATCATCGTCGCTGCCAAGAGCAGCAACAAGCCTCGAGCAATGCTTATTCTACCCACGCTTACATATGGCAATGTGGTTTCCTCCCCATCTTAGTGGATCGCATTGTAGCGGAAGGGATAGCGAAGGGCAACGTTTCGGGGACAGCAAATAAAGGATTATTTCATGGAACTTCTGCGTAAAAAACTCAGCCCCTACCAGCATTTTATCTGGGACTGGAATGGTACCCTGCTCGAGGACGTCCAGCAGATTTGGGAGGCGACCATACAGGTATTAACTCGCTTCAACAAGCCGGGTTTTACCAAGGAAGTTTATCGTCGGGAATTTTGCTTACCCCTCTCCGACTATTATCAAAAAGTAGGCTTTGACCTTGAACATACCTCCTATCGGGAAATCGCCGAGGCTTTTCAGGAGGAGTATTTGCTCCGCTATAAAGAAGCAAAGCTTTTTGCCGGTACCATCGAGCTGATCGAGCAGCTAAACCAGGAAGGTAAAAGCAATGTGATTCTCTCAGCTTCATCCCAAGGCTTTTTGGACCATAACGTCGAACACTTTGGCATCCGGCAGCACTTTAGTCATATCTATGGGGTGGCAAACCACCTCGCCCAGGGCAAGGGTTTACGTGGTCTAGAAATGCTGCGCGAAACCGCTCTGCCGACAGAACGGACCCTGCTGATTGGCGATACCGACCATGATCTCGCCGTAGGGCAGGAGATGGGGATTGCTGTGTTGCTGATCGCCGATGGCCACCAAAATTTTGAACGCTTAAGTAGCCTGCACCACAACGTCCTAAGCAGCCGCTATGCGCCTATACACAGTTCCTAGTTCAGCGATAATATCGCTGGCCACCATACTGTAGGGGCTATGGCGTTCGGCAGCCAAATCCCCGGCACTGCCATGGAGGTAGACTCCCAAAAGCGCTGCCTCCTGGGAGCCCAGCCTCTGAGCCAGCAGCCCGCTAATGATCCCCCCTAAGACATCGCCACTGCCGGCGGTGGCCATACCAGGATTTCCTAGCCGACTACAATGGATGACCCTCTGGGGATGGAGGATATAGGTGGGCATCCCCTTCACCACCATGGTGACCTGGTGGCAATCAACAAATGCTTGCACCGAGGCCAGAAACTCCCCCGTAATCACTGGTACACAAGGTAAATGGAGCAGCCGCTGCAGTTCACCCAGATGGGGGGTCAATACGGCTCCGGGGGGGAGGGCAAAGGCTTCTTGTCCGTACAGGGTAAGGGCCGTAGCATCGAGAACCAAGCCACCACCGTTTGCCTGCAGCACTGCTTTGATAAGGCTTCGACTCTCGCCCGAGGATAGCAATCCCGGACCCAGGACACAGGCTCCGGGGTAATGCTTAAAGGAGATAAGCTCCTGATCCTCCCTACGTAGGCTCTGCAGCAGGGGACGTCCCATCAGCTCGAGGGGGGCACGAGCCATTTCCCTGGCCAGGCCGGGGGGATAAAACCAGTGGACTATGCCACAGCCGCTTTTGAGGGCGGCGGTGCACACCAGCAGGGCTGAACCGGCCATTCCTGCTGAACCGGCAAAGACGGCCACTGTTCCGGCCTGATACTTATGACGGGTGGGCTCAAGCACGGGTAAAAGCCGAGCTGCAAGCTCCTGATCAATCAGTTCCATAAGGAATCTCCGCTATTATGGTAACTACTCAAGGCTTGGCATCAACTACTCAAGGCTTGAGTAGTTGCCTATTATTTTTCCTAAGCAGCGAGATGAAGGTAGCCTTGAGTTAGGCTTATGGGCTACAAAGCGTTTTATTCGCCGGCCTATCTGGTCAGGACATACCCCGTAAAGGTGAAAGTATAGCATGGTGATCGTGACCAAAGTAATCGAATGGGATATGGGCCATCGCGTCCCTAATCATAAAAACAAATGCCGCAATCTCCATGGGCATCGCTATCGTCTCGAGGTCTCAGTACAGGGGGACCTCTGCGCCGAGGCGGGCAGCAGCAATGAGGGGATGGTCTTTGACTTTGGCGATCTCAAAGAGCTGCTGCGTCAGTGCATCAGCGAACAACTCGATCACGTCTGTATGTACTACGCAGAAGATAGCCTTTTACGGGAATTTTTTGCCGCCCATCCGGAGCAGCTCGTGGCGATTGCCGTGCCGTTTATTCCCACCGCCGAAAATATTGTCCGCTGGTGTTACGAGCAATTGAAGGCGGTACTTCCGCCTCATCTCAAAATTACTCGCTGTATCTTATATGAAACACCGAACTCCTGGGCAGAATATACTGAGCAGACATAGAGCTCAGGATGACGAAGCTCCAAGCTGCGCTCACCACCGTCATCCTGAGCGCAGCGAAGGACCTCCCAAGCATCGAATAACTTCGTCCACGTCCAGGCCCACGCCCACGCCTACGATCAGTCTCTCTTATGATACACTAGACAATGACCTTCGCGATAAAATTCGTTTTCATACAAGACGGAGATTGCTCTGATGAATCGTGTAATTACGCGAATTTTTATCCATTTTCTGGCAATTACGCTCATCTGCATAACGAGTTGCAAAACAGCAGCACCCACAACATCTCTGCCCGATGAGAAGCTCCCGGCAGCCAAGCAAGCCATCTCCGCAGATAAGTCCACCTTAGTCATCACCAAAATCAATCAAACCTACGACCCAAGCCTCCCCATTATCTTTATCCCCCGCGGCCTCATAGCCGAAAAAACCGCAGCACTTTCGCTAACGGGAGATGATGACACTACCGCAATTATTGCCAGCACCGTAGCCGCTGCGGTAACCATCCCGGCTGTTGTTTTTGCTGTCCATCACTATTTAACCCCTAAGCGGCTTGAGCAGACCATCCCCCAAACCATGCCTAGCTCCGCTTTAAACAGTCCCAAAAAACCTCCCCCCTCGGATCTTCGCTCCTCAGCTAGCTCTACTGCAATGGGGCCTGCGGAGGATAGCAAAATTTCCTCAGCAGCGGCGAGTATGTCCGCTCATGCTTCTCGTTTGAGAAATTCTCTCAAGCGAGATCAAATGGGATTCCTCCGAATACCTTCATCTCACGTAGAACGTAATCCACTAACGGGCGAGCCCCCCAGCCCCGATTTTAAAACAATTCCAGCCTCTGCTGTCAAGGAAGAACTTGGAAGTCAACAAGTAGTTCTTGCTTCCACTTCCCGTGGTGAACCGGTCCAAATTGCCACCACTGATAGGCAAGAAGTATTAGTATCAACCCCAGCATCACTCAGAGAAATAACGCCTGCTCCATCACGTGATAAGACTCCAATTGAAGTTGATGCGTTTGAAGAATCTATACAAGCAGCCAACAGCACCCGACTCGAGGCGAGCAGTAGCATAAAAACTGCTATACAAGAAGCACAAGAAATCCGAGAAGCGGCTAGAAGTCCAATTACGGCGACTGCAGTGGATGATACAGAAAATCCTGCTGGCGCTGCACAAAGAAAACTCGAGGCGGACAGCAGAGCCTCTGCTGTACTCAAAGCAGCAAACGAAGAAGCAGAAAAAAAACTACAGCAAGCTAAAGAAATCGAAGTACAAGCAATTGCTCAGCAGGAGGAAAGAATACGATCCATGCAAGAAGCAATTACAAAGCTCGAAGCAGACCGACAGCGTGAAGCTATAAAAATCGCTGATGACTATCAACAACAAATAGCACACTTGTATCAAGACGCACAGAAAAAAAGAAAAAGCATTGATGCCGCCGAAGTCAAAAAACTACAAGCCGAAGCCGCAAGAGAACAAGCTGCTCGGGAAGAAGCTTCAGAAAAAGAAGCTGCCGCAGCAGTCGAGTTAGCTAGATTGAAAGAACAAAAGCAGCTGTGGCAAATTGAACAAAATAAAAAGAACGAAGCAGAAATTAGAGACTTCATAGATCTTTATGAGGCTGAAGTAAAAGCCTTGAAATTAGAGGCTCAAAGCGCCATCGACCAACTTATGACCACGGCAATGGTCGAAAAAGAAAAAGTTGCTGCCGAGGATAACATAAGGGCCGAAGCCGCAAAAAGAGAAGCGGAACTACAAGCCGCTAGAGAACTGCGGGCTAGAGAACTTGCCGAGGCTGATCGTGAAGCGAGACAGCGGGAAGTGCTACAGCGGGAAAGAGAAAAAAGACAGCGAGAGACAGCCATCGCTACTGCAAAAGAACGTCTCGTGGTAGCGCCTGAAGCTAAAAAACCATTGGATGAAATCTATGAAACAATTGCTGGTATCGACTCAATGGATTGGCGTGCTCTCCTAAAAATTCCCTCCTTAATAACAAATGGGAATCTGTTAAAAAAGATGGGCGTAAGCCCCCTCGGCGGGCTGCTCTACGCACTAAAAAATCGCCGTGATAATTTGAAAACAATATATGAAAAATCACTCCCTCACGACAAACAAGGAAAAGCAAAAAATCCTACCGGAATCTTTGGAGAATATCTAAAGAGTTCTCGAGATGAAATGATAAAATTTTACAGCAAAAGTGGAACAGTAAATACCGAGCTAATACAAAATGACGCCTTTGCCTTTGCGCAAGAGATGCAACTTAATGAAATAAATTTTCACGCTGATTTCTCTAACGGTTTTCAAGATCAATTCGCCTTTGACCAAATGATGAAAACTTTAATAAGAAATTTACCTTAGCAAGACACCACCAGAAACCACTGGAAACCAGCTGCCATGAAAAAACCTGCCATAGAAAACTGGTATATTTTTGCTCTGGGTTCCTTCCTGTTCGCCCATATGGTGGACTTTATGATCATCATGCCCCTTGGCCCGACGTTTATCACCAATTTGCTGATCGACTCTCAGCAGTTTAGCTGGCTGGTCTCCTCCTATACCCTTACCGCAGCAATAAGCGGCGTATTTGGCCTGCTGTGGATGGATCGCTTCGATCGCAAAAAAGCCCTGCTGGTGGTGGTCTGCTGCTTTAGCTTGGCCACCGCCTTGTGTGGTCTGGCGAATTCCTACCATATGCTGCTCATCGCGCGCATGGCCACCGGCATCTTCGGGGGCTTAATTAACGCCCAGTGCCTCACCATCATCAGCGAGTTGGTCCCCTTTGAACGGCGGGGCTTTGCCATGGGCAAAATGATGATGGCCTTTTCCCTCGGCAGTATCGTCGGCATTCCCTCGGGACTGATGCTTGCCAATACCTTTGGCTGGCGCGCCCCCTTTATGGCCATTGCGCTTTTTGGTGTGCTGATGATCATCCTTGCCTGGTATATCCTCCCCCCTATAGACGCCCACCTCAAGGCGGTGCCTGAAGCCATCAATTGGGCAGAAATCCGCGAAATTATCGCTGAGCCAAGCCATGTCAGCTGTTTTTTATTTATGGCAGCTCTGATGTTTAGCCAGTTCTGCGTCGTCCCTTTCATCGGTACCGTGCTCGTCCAAAACCTCGGGGTGGACCAAGCCCACCTCCCCTGGGTGTACCTGCTGGGTGGCTCAGCTACGGCAATTACTGGCCCGATCATCGGAAAACTTGCTGATACCTACAGCAAACCCCTGCTGTTTAAGATCTGTGCCTTGCTGGTGATGATTCCCATAGCCGCAATCACCACTATTCAGCAGGCTTCCCTCTTCCTGATTCTGCTTATTACCACCGCGTTTTTTATCTTTATGTCGGGGCGAATGTCTCCAGCTATGGCCCTGATCAGCGCCCAAGTGGATGCACGGCAGCGAGGACGTTTTCTTGGCTTTAACGCTGCCGTCCAACAGGCCGCTGCCGGCCTTGGCTCAGCGGTGGCCGGCGCCCTCGTAGTCCTCGGCAGCGACGGGCGCATGCACCATTTCTCGTGGGTGGGGGGAATTGCCATAGCCTCAGGTTTACTCTCCATCCTTCTGGTTAATAAACTGAAGCTCAGCATCGTACCTAAAATAGAAGAAAAAAAATCTCTCGAGAAAATTGCTTGATATGAAACCTTGGGAGGTCCTTCGCTCCGCTCAGGATGACGGGAGGGAGGTTCCTCGTCATCCTGAGCGGAGCGAAGGACCTCCCAAGCGGTCAAATTAATGGCCGGTGGTAGTACCAGTAGTACCAGTAGTACCAGTAGTACCGGTTTTACCGGTCACTCCAGTACTACCAGACGTAACAGGAGCGATCGGAGCAGTTGGAGCGATCGGAGCAGTTGGAGCAGTTGGAGCAGTTGGAGCAGTCGGAGCAGTTGGAGCTACAGGAACCGGTGGTGGTGCAGCAACAATGGTTGGAGCCTTGTAAGCATTAGGATCAAAGGTCATAGGAATAGGGGTAGGAGCCGCGATGGTAGGAGCTACCACCTTTACCGTAGCAAGTGTTTGTTGATTCGCCTGGGTTGCCATAGTCGCCGCGTTCACCCCCGTAATATTGATACTTGCTGCTTGTTTAGAAGTATCAGCAAGTATTTGTTTTTGAATTGCTGCTATCGTCGCCGTATCCTTACTGGGATCAAAGCCAGTCATTTGAATTGCACCAATAGCGGTGTTCGTACCGTTGTTGATCGAAGTAAGGGAAGCACTGACGATGGTGCTGGTAAGCCCCGTCATTTTAATATCGTTCATCCCAGCAACAGCTCCTGAGCTTGCTTTACCGGCAAGAGTAGCAATATCTTTTGACGAATAACCAGTCATCACTATCTGCCCTAAGGCCTGAGTAGTACCACTGGTGATGGATTGCATCATCGTCGACACATTGCTGGCAGAGTAGCCTGGCATAACAATGCTCCCTGCTCCACCGGCTGCCCCTTGGGTGATGGAACCAACCATGGATCCCAGATCAGTTGAGGCATATCCGGTCATTTTGATATTACCAAGTGCAGCTGTGGCCCCACTGGTAACCCCCTGAGTCATCTTATCAAGGTTCGTAACGCTATATCCAGTCATGGAGATAGTGCCGAAGGCAGCTGTGGCCCCACTGGTAATTGAAGAAATCATCCCGGGGAGTTTACTTTTGTCAAAATCTTTGAAATCGCTCAAACTCGAGAGACCACTCACCATGCCGTTGGTGGCTGCAGCAGAAACCGTAGGGAGCGAATCAGCAGTAAAACCAGCCATTTTTATTGAACCCAAAGAACCAATCATCCCACCGGATACTGCTTTTGCTAAATCAGGTAGCTTGCTTACATCCAAACCGCTCATCGAAAGTTTGCTCATCGAAGCGGTGGCCGAACCTGAAATTGCTGAAATCATCGTCGAGAGGTTGGCTACTTTATAATTATCCATGGTGATACTTCCCAAAGCCTTGGTTGATCCTTGGGTTGCAGCAGCCAGCATGGAACCGAGATCGGCCACACCGTAGTCACCAATTTTGATTTTGTCCATAGCTTGGACCGCACCTTGGGTTAGCCCTTGCGCCATATCGCCAAGATTAGCAGAGGTATAGCCATCCATTTTAATCTGACCGAGCGCTGCAGTTGCTCCACCGGTAACACTCGAAGCCATAGAAGCAAGCTGGGTTTTACTATACCCTGACTTAGATATTTTGCCCAAAGCACTGGTACAGCCCGAAGAAACCGCAGCTGCCATGGAAGGCAAGTTTTTCGATGAATAGTTTTTCACCACCGCACTGCCCAAGGAAGAGGTAGAACCTTGACTCACCGAAGAGGCCATCGCGGGCAACTTATCTACCGTGTAACCCTCCCGAGAAATACTGCCCAAAGCAGCAGTGGCAGCACTATTGATCGAGCCAAGAGATGAGGCAAAGGCATCGACGGTATATTTATCATCGCTGATGGAACCTGCACCTTGGGTGGCACCAGCCGAAATTGCTTTTGCCATATCAGGAAACTGATCAACAGACAGGGAGCTGCTGCTGATTTTACCGATGGATTTTACTGCTCCTTGGGTTGCCGAAGCCATATAGCTGGGCACATCGCTGAGAGAGTAGCTTGCCTTAACCACCGTACCAATGCTGGTGGTCATCCCTTGGGTCAGCTGCTGGGTTATGGTCGGTAGGGAGAGGGAAGAATCAAGGGAGGTCAATCCTCCCAGTGCGGCTACCGCTCCCCCGGCGATACCTTCGAGACTTGGACCGAGGTCATCTTTGCTTACCTGAGCAGTGCCCAAGCTTTCAACCATTTGCTTAACCACGAATTGGGATGCGGATCCCGCATCGGCAGAGCTAATCCCTGAATTGGGAAGGTTAGTAACCAGAGTACTTGCCATTTGACTCAGTACCGTAACCATCGGGGTACTTCCTGCATCCGCAGAAGCTGCAGGCAAAAGATCACTGCGCCCACCAAGAGAGGAGACCAGGGACTGGGAGACTACCCCGGTGGTATTTGCTGCATCCGCACTCGTCAGGTTAAGAGATGCAAGCCCATCCTGAGCGCCTTGTAGCATAACCGGCATAACCTGCACCAAATCTTCAGAATCATTTAATAGATTTTTTTGCAGGGTAGAAGAAATTTTATCAGTAAGTGTATTGAGTTGATCTTCAGTAAAATTTGGCGCAACACCGCTGCCTACCTCATCAAGATTAAGTGAGGCACTCGCCTTAGCTTTTAATGAAGCAACCAGTTCATCAATTATTTTGCTATTAACTGAACTTAAGGCAATGCTGCTGTCAGCAATCGTTGCCTTGTTTGAGCTAAGCCCAACTTTTGACAGCTCAGAATTGCTGCAATAACTCAGCGTAACCGCCGATCCTAGAACCAGAAATAGTTTGTGTGATGGTGCTTTCATTGCTGCCTCCTAAAAAGTCTAGCAAGCTGATCGGCTTCACTGCAGGCGACTTAAATAAAATTTATAATATACCGATATTACATGTTTATTTACAACCACTCCGCACTTCGCCAACTACTCAAGGCTTGGTGCAGTTTTGCTGCTTTCGAGGAGCGAGCAGCGGAGCAGCCGTCTCCTGTGAACGGCCTGAGGCGCAGAAGAGCGGAGAACACAGAATATATAAAAAGATGGTGTATGCTAGAATGAAGGTAGCTCTTTTTCAACTACTCAAGGCTTGGTGCAGTTTTGCTGCTTTCAAGGCGCGAGCAGCGGAGCAGCCGTCTGGCTGTGAGCACGCGCAGCAACGGAGAAAGCGGCGAAGATGCAGCAAGACCTGAGTAGTTAGTCGCTGGCGCGAAATAGCATATTTCGTGCCGCGACGTGTCCTGAGGAACAAAGCGACGAAGGATCTGTCACGTGATATCCGGATGTTATGTGAAAGATCCTTCCTCACTGCGTTCGTCAGGACACGGCGCTGGCGCTTTCGCGCCAGCGCCTAGTTACGAATGAAGCCTATATTTTCCCTCTCTTCATACGCGAGGTTATTCCATGATACAATCGTTGCTTGTAGGTTTTTTCTTTACCTTAGTACTTCTTGCTCAGCCACTCTATGCGAGTGAGACTAAGCAAAAAATCGTCATTATGCGCCACGGAGAAAAACCACCGGGTGGACTAGGACAACTTAACTGCCAGGGGCTCAACCGCTCCTTAGCGCTCCCCGCAGTGCTCAACAAAAAATTTGGTAAGCCCGACGAAATTTTTGCCCCAAATCCCGGCGTCAAGATCCTGGGCGTCTCTCCGGGTTATAATTATATCCGTCCCCTCGCCACCATCGAACCCACGGCGATTTTTCACAGCATGCCGGTGAATACCGAATATGGCTTTGATAAAAGCAGCAAAATCGCTAAACATTTATTGCAATACGACAAGCATCAAAAACTAATTTTTGTTGCCTGGGAGCACTTCAACGCCGCTGAAATAGCCAAAAAAATTGTCGAAACCTTAGGAAGCACGATCAGCATACCCACCTGGCACGGTGCCGATTTCGATAGTCTGTATATTCTCGATATTGCCTGGGGAAGCCCCACCACTCTACAGTTTACCCATGACCAAGAAGGCTTAAACAATCTTCCCCGCACCTGTCCTCAGGGACCCGCAAAGGGTACCGATCTAGCGAGTAAGAATCCAGGTTAATTCATGCTTATTGGCCGAGAGATGAACCACCATGCTTTGCGGCAAGGCGGCAAACTGCGCAATCAACCCTCGCTGATCGCTGTTCCCTTGGAACTTAAGGGTGCACACCGCATGTTTAAGCGAGCTGGGCATTACTTTGGCCACGATAAAATCGTAAAGTTTATGGGGATAACAAATTACATCGCAAAACAGCCATTGCGCAGCATCGAGCTGGGCTGGACTCACCCCAAAGGCATCGCCGCGGCGAAATTCCACCCGCGGAGAGTGCATCAAATCTTCGCGCAGAGGACTACGATCAACGGCAATGATCTGCGCTCCGAGGCGTTCCAGCACCCAGGTCCAACCACCGGGACTCGCGCCAAGATCAAGGCAGAGATCCCCTGCCTGGGGCTGCTGGGCAAAGCGCGTAAATACCTCCCACAGCTTTAAATAAGCTCTGCTCGGTGGCCCCAGCTTATCTTCAACAAAATCCCATCGTCCTTGGGGACGCGTGCTTGCACAACGGGGCGAGGCTAACATCTCCTGAGGAGAAAGAAGTGTCCATGAACCAAGGGCTGAGCTTAGCGGCACTCCCCCAAAGCTCAAAGGATCTGCAGAAACATGGGGCAGGGCTTCTTGAAGCAGCGTCCCTCGTCGATACTGCTGCCAGAGGTAGGGCCACCAACTGCGCTGCAAAGATCGCAGCGCCTTAGCGCCAGTGCTGATGGACGAAAAATCGATCCGATAGAGCTCTTCCCAGCAGTTTTCATACCAATACAGCGTGGATTCTGGCGCTGTTCCCACCACGAATAAACGTTCATAACGAGTGTAAGGATGCCCTGCCAGCTCCTCCACCAGAAGATGCTCCAAGCCTTCGATAGCAAGGTAGGCCTGCCCTGGCTGGGGCTGCAGCTGAAATGACATAATTATTTTCTCCGCAGAGAAGCAGCAGCAAGGGTGTGAGCTTGTTGACGATACCATTCGCCAAGGCAAAGAGCAGCAGCGGCACTGACATTGAGACTGGGGAGTTGACCGCTGCCCGGAATAACAAGCGAGCGATCTGCCTGCTTAAGCACCGGCGCAGAAAGACCCGAAATTTCGTTGCCAAAAAGAAACAAGCTTTTTGCCGGTAAACTGCAGTCATAAATAGTCTCGCTGGCCTGGCTCGAGAGGGCAAAACTTACATAGCCTTGTTGTTTAAGGGCAGCCATGATCCCCAGGTGACTACGCGCCCGATGAAGAGCCACCATCTCCGTCGCTCCCTCACTAATCCGCGCCCAGGCAGGAGAAATCTCGGGTAGTTCCCCCAGCGCCCCGATCAGTGCAGGGTTACCGAAATGCGCCATAGTGCGCATAATCGCCCCGATATTATGGGGGTTGTTCACCCCATCAAGGAGAACGAGAGCACCTGGTTTCTTCTCGAGGGAACTGAGAAGATCTAATTCCGAAACCTTTGGTTTAGCTTTGATCAAAAGGGCCACCCCTTCATGGTGGACAGAATGGGTGATTTTTTCAAGGTCTGCAGGACTCACCATATGGTAGGCTTTACGCTGGGTGGCGCACCAGCGCAGCATTTCTCCGAGCCAACTCAGGCGCTCGCTAGTCGCATAGGCACGAATAATCGCCTGGGGGCGCCGCTTCCACACCGCCTCCACCGCCCGCCGCCCATAGATTAGCAGTTCATCGGGATTATTCTTGAGGGGCGGAATTTTAGGGCTGGTATTCATCGGGGATATTCCTTCAACACAGTACCTTTAAGGTAACGCCCCTCGGGATGGGAAAGCGCTACCGGATGATCAAGAGCATGGCGATGTTGGCTCATTATGCGCAGATTTCTCCCCGAAGCAAGCATGGCTGCTGCGAGCATTTCCTGCCAGAGTGCCTCGTCAAAAAAGGGCGAACAAGAAAACGTAAACAGACTGCCGCCCGCTGCCAAACAATCCAGAGCCAAGCGATTAAGCTCGAGATACTGGCTAAAACCCCGACGGGCGTCTTTGGCTTTTTTTACATAGGCCGGTGGATCCATAACAATAATAGCAAATTTTTCTTTCGTGGTACGCAAAAACTCGAAGACATCGCCCACGATGATCTGATGCGTATGCTGCGCATCGCTCAAGCCGTTTAAGCGCCCATTAGCCGCCATAGTCTCACAGGCAGCTGCAGAACTTTCGATACTGACGACGCTGCGTGCCCCAGCCTGGAGCGCATTAAAGGAAAAACCCCCCGTATAAGCAAAACAGTTGAGCACACTTGTATCTCGGGCAAATTGACGAAGTAGGGCACGCATTTCGCGCTGATCGAGGAAAAAACCCGTCTTCTGCCCGCCACTGATCGCCACCTGATAGCGCACCCCATGCTCGCAGATTTCGAGATGCTCAGCCTCAGCAGTTGTCCCAACCTCAGCGATAAACAACCAGCCCTCGTTCTTAGCGCTGAGACCCTCGAGCAGACGGGAGGATGCCGAGGTGGATTTTTCGTAAACACGTGTAATCCCGAGGGTTGACAAACAAGCGACGATCTCTGCTTTGCGCCGTTCCATCCCCACAGTAGAAATTTGCACCACTGCGGTTTCGCCATAGCAATCGATAATTAAACCGGGCATCCCATCGCCTTCGGCATTGACCAAACGAAAAGCCGTGCTGATCTCTGTCGGTACCAGCTGACGACGCTCGTGCCAGGCAGCCCTGAGCCGATCAGCAATAAACGTTTCGGAAGCAAAAGAGCGTTCAAAGCTCAGCATCCGTCCAAGCAACTCGGTCTGGGGATTAAGCATGGCAAAGCCCAAGATCACCCCACTGTGGTTGACCACCTGGACAATATCTCCGGGAATAATTCCCGGGGGCAGAGGTTTTTCCAAGGCCCCAGAGAAGAGCCACGGGTGTTTTTTGCGGACGACGCCTTCACGGGCTTTTTTGACGATTACGGAAAACATGAAACTCCTAAAAACGCGAAACCGGCAGGGCAACCAGCGGTAGGTTGCGCTCGCTACAAAGGCGCGCCAGGGCCTCAAGGCGAGTTTTCGTAAACACCGGCCAGGGTTTACCATTGGTGCGCGCCTGCATAAATAAGCCGATTATTTTTACTGCTCGTCCTCCCGCCTCAGAACCAGCAATGACCACTTCATTCATTCGCCCCTCTGCTTGGGCCAGTACTTCTCGCGGCTCCATAATCCCATGAGCCCAGTTCATGGTCGAGGGGGCCTCACCATTGCGAGCGAGATTACGCGGTCCAGCAGCATAGAGCAGATCAGGATGGACCTCGAGAATAAAGCCACTCGAACTATAGGTGGAGAGGTTATGCTGATCAAGCAACGAGGTACTCAAAGCCAGCTTGACGATCTCATCGGGATTGGCCATCAAATAGGGGCCTTTCCCCCATTCACTGACCGCATGGACGATAAACTGAAATGCTTCGCCCAAACGATACTGCAGGGGATGGGTAAAGCCATTTTCGCGGTGAGGATACCAGAACAAGAGCTTATTGCTACTGAATTTATTGTGGTTTTTTTGGACGAACTGCTGATATTCCTCGCTTGAGATCCCGAGTTGGAGGCGTTTTGCCTGTAAAATCTGCGAGAAATCATACCAGCGGAAGAAGCGTTCTTCCGCCATCAGGGAGAGGGAGTGGGCTTGATCAAAAATCGAGGCGGGCGGAGGTGACGGCTTGGGATGGTAGCGTCGTTCGGGCTGGGGCAGCGCCGCCTGCATTTCCGTCATCGCGCTGGGCTCACAGCGCGCCATGACTGTGGCAATTTCTGCTTCACTGGCCAGCGGCTCCCCAGCGGGCGAGCTCCGCGGAACAATGCTCACAAGAAAAAGCACCACCCACCATTTTTTAGGCATACACCTGTGCCCTAGACTCATGGCAATCCCCTAGCTAATTGTGCTGAAGTTTGTCAGGAGTGTAGAGTGAATTGCAGCAGGAGGAAAGTGCTGAGTAGTTAGTCGCTGGCGCGAAACTGCAAGCCGCCTCGGCGCAGCGGTTTAGCATGCCAGCGGCGTATCCTGAGGAGCAAAGCGACGAAGGATCTGTCACGTGATATCCGGATGTTATGTGAAAGATCCTTCCTCACTGCGTTCGTCAGGACACGGCGCTGGCGCTTTCGCGCCAGCGCCGTGTTACGATTAACTTGACCTGAACATCCTGTTTTCGTACTATCAGTCTAGACAGACTAGATTGTAAGGAACGAAAATGGCTGTTTGGCAATTACAAGAAGCAAAAGCCCAATTAAGCGAAGTGGTGCGGCTCTGCTCCCAGGAAGGGCCGCAGATTCTAACCATCCGCGGTAAAGCAGAAGCAGTTGTTATTTCAAAAGCAGATTACGAAAGGATTCTTGGTAAAAAGCAGAAGTTTATTGATTTTATCAATAAATCCCCGCTAAAAGGGCTCGAGCTGGATATCAAACGAGACAAATCAGCAGTTAGAAAAATAAAATTATGAGCTACCTAGTCGACACAAATATTATCTCCGAAACGAGTAAGACGCACCCAGACAAGCTTGTCATAAATTGGTTTGAACAGGTGGCAGCAGATGACCTTTATCTAAGCGTGCTAAGTATTGGAGAAATTAGACAGGGTATTGAAAGACTCAGCCCGAGCAAAAAAAAGAATGATCTAGTGATCTGGCTTGAAAATGCTTTGCCTTCCTGGTTTGGTAAAAATATTTTGCCTATTACCAAAGAAATTGCCGAGAAGTGGGGTTATTTAAATGCCGTAAATAAAAAGTCCCTACCTGCAATCGATGGACTTTTAGCAGCTACTGCCCTAACCCACAATCTGAAAATAATAACTCGCAATAGTAAGGACTTTGAAATTCAAGGATTAGAAGTTGTAAATCCTTTTATGCCGTGACTGTGAGCACGCGCACAACGTACTAACTCGCGAGAGATCCTTCGCCGATGCGGCTCAGGAGACGATTTTGCTGAAAAGGGCGCCGGGAGGCGCCTTTTTCAGCAAAATCTACTTACAGATTAACCATAAGCTCAGTCAGCTGCTTACTAAATTTCGCTGGATCTTTGATCGGTGACCCTTCGTTGAGAAGCGCTTGACTATAGAGAAGCTCAGCCCAATTTTGATTTTTGTCTTTCGAGAAGGTCAGCATTTTGGCAAAAATCGGGTGATTGGGATTAATCTCAAGAATGCGTTTTGAAGTCGGCATATCCTGGCCCATCGCCGCCATCAGCCGTTCCATATGGGCTGAGGGAGCATCGCTACCGGAAACCAAACACACCGGTGAATCCACTAAGCGATCAGAGATTTTTACTTCTTTTACTGCTTCTGCCAGCGCTTCCTGCATTGCTTCGGTCACTGGCTTTAAGCGCTCTTCGTGGCCTTTTATTTTTTCTTCCTTGGTTTTTTTCTCAGTCTCGCTATCGAGATCGAGGTTACCACTGGTGAGGGAAACAAATTTTTTACCCGCAAACTCAGTGAGCGAATTCATCACCCATTCATCGACGGGATCGATCAGGAAGAGTACGGCAAAATTCTTCTCGCGCAGACGTTCCATATGCGGACTCGCTTGCAGCTGATTCAGCGAATCACCGGTCATATAATAAATGTCTTTTTGCTCAGCAGGCATCGTATCGACGTACTCTTGCAGGGTAATAAGTTTTGCCCCGTTCGAGTGATGCACGAGCAGCAGCGGTAAAAACTTATCTTTATTTGCCTGATCCGAGGGAATCCCTTCCTTCAGGGTCGGGCCAAAATTCTGCCAGAATTTCTCATAGGTCTCACGATTTTTTTCGAGAAGCGTCGCCAGAGAGCGCACTACTTTGGCAATCAAAGCTTTTTTAATCGCTGCTACTTGCCGATCTTGTTGGAGCATTTCGCGGGAGACGTTAAGGGAGAGATCGCTTGAATCAATTACCCCTTTAAGAAAACGCAAATAGGGAGGCAGCAGTTTTTCACAATTTTCGAGAATAAATACTTTTTTGACGTACAGACTCAAACCGTATTTAATTTCACGGTAGTTATAATCGTAAGGCACCTTGCTGGGAATATAGAGAAGAGCCGAGAACTCTTGACTGCCTTCGGCGCGAAAGTGAATCTTGTCGAGGGGGTTTTCCCAATCACTTGCCACATGTTTGTAGAACTCGTGATACTCTTCGTCACTGACCTCTTTAGGATTACGCAACCACAGAGCTTTTTGGCTATTAAGCGTCTCGTCTTTGCTGACGGTGGTGCTTTGGTCTTTAATGGCCTCGCCTTTTTCGTCAAGGACAGGCTCTTGGCGTTCGACCTTCATGACGATGGGGTAGGAGATAAAATCAGAGTATTTTTTAACCAGAGAACGCAGGGTCCACTCGTTACAGAAATCCTGAGATTTTTCATCTTCGCCGGCTTCGCTGCTCAAATCTTTGAGATGCAAGCAAATACTCGTGCCTTGGCCCTCAGGGCGTACCGGGGTGGTTTCTATTTCGTAACTACCATCTCCGACTGATTGCCACTGGGTAGCGGTGCTTTCACCAGCTTTCTGCGTATGTAGGGTTACCTTATCAGCAACCATAAAGGAGGAGTAGAAGCCCACTCCAAACTGACCAATAAGCTCAGCTTGGTTTTTAAGCTTTTGGGCTTTTTGCAAGAACTCCTTTGAACCTGAATAGGCTATGGTACCGATATTCTTCTCTACTTCGGCGTAGCTCATCCCAATACCGTTATCCATAATAGTAAGGGTGCGATTAGTCGCATCGGCAATGAGGCGAATCTGGCGATCAGCACTATCGGTTTGCAGCTCAGCATCGGCGGCTTCGACATAGCGGAGTTTATCGAGGGCATCGGAGGCATTCGAGATTAATTCGCGGACAAATATCTCGCGCTGTGAGTAGAGCGAGTGAATCATCAAATCGAGGATCTGTTTCACTTCTGTCTGAAATTGCTTCGTTTCTTTGGTCATTGTTGCTCCTAAGTAGTATCAATAATCGTAACTACTCAGGTCTCGGCCCATCTTTGCGGAAAACTGAGCCAAGCCTTGAGTAGTTGATAAAGTGCTGAGTAGTTAGTCGCTGGCGCGAAATAGCATATTTCGTGCCGCGACGTGTCCTGAGGAGCAAAGCGACGAAGGATCTGTCACGTGATATCCGGATGTTATGTGAAAGATCCTTC
>JAHFAI010000033.1 GCA_023250635.1 Deltaproteobacteria bacterium
CAGCTCGTTTTTCGTCCTTCGCTCACCTTTTAGCAAGGGCAGGGGGCTCAGGTGGGGTCAAATTTTATCCGCTTCGAGCGGATGGAATTTGATGCCACCGTAAGCCTCCTGCCATGCTGGGGGTGGCGAGGAGCGAAATCCACAAGATAGAGGATTTTCCTCTGTTTGTGTCCAGCACCGCCCAGGAAGCTATAATCTCCAAGCCGCCGCTGAGCTAACTGCCAGAGTTGGTCATAATGAAGGCGCATGGAGGGAAGCTGCTCTTGGAGCTTCTCGCTTACTGAAAAATGCTGCTCGGCAAGGCCAAGTAGCATCGCTAAGAGGGGGAGCGAATCTGGGCGAGCAGCAATAGCCCGCTCGAGAATATTGCTTGCCTGGGCAAAGTCACCGGTCTTGGTATAAACGCTGGCAAGGCGAAAATATTCTGCCTCGAAAATCGGGCGATCACTGTCAAAAAACCCCTGCACCATCGCCTCTCGTTTAGTAAGTAGCTGATGATGGTTATATAAGTTAGCAAGGGTTAAGCGAATTCCCCCAAGATGGGGAGAGCCTGTAAGGACTCCTTCGAAATAGGTAAGAGCCTCTTTAATCCTTCCTTTGCGGAGGAGTACATCTCCTTTGATTTGCACCAAGGTTTCATTGGTGGTCATCGGGGTTGCAGAAAGCAGAGCGCGATCAGCAAATTCTACTGCTTTGTTATAATGCTGCTCGCTAAAATAGAAATTAGCTACCATATAGTTAAGATTGCGCGCACTGTATTCCCAAATTTTGTTGATTTTATTTAAAATGGCATCAGTTTCCGGCCGCACTAATTCAGCTATTAAACCATCGAAGTCGTGGCGATCAGGAGCCTGATAAGCAGCATTAAAGGTGCGATGGAAATGATAGTCGAGGTAGAGTCCTTTAAATAAGAGCCATTTTTTTTCGTAGGTTTTCTCGCGGCTGAGCTGCGAGTGAGTAGCCAAATAATCACGATGCTTTTTGATTTCTTTGCCACTAAGCTGCAAGGCTCGTTCCATGCAATGTTTGGCGAGCTGTTGATATGATTGGCGAAGCTGTTGATTTTTAGTTAAATCGGCAAGAGCAATATCACTTAAGTAATAGTACCAGTTACGCAGAGCAACTGGATCAACAAAATGAGATTTTTGTATCTGAGCAAAAATCTTGGGATCAAGCAGCTCATCTTGTACCTGAGTCCAAGAAATCTGATGCTGGGCATTGCTCACCCAATTAGTGAGGTCGTCTAAGTTGTAACCTTCAAAATAGCGAGCCTGTTTTTCACGCATTTCTTCAGCTTTTTCGTGGCTACTTAACAGGGTTAGGCTTTTGTCAGCAAGCTCAGCGAAGCTTGCTCCGTAGTAGGCTATGCCTTGCTGTTCAAATTCAATTCTGCCGTCGCGTTCTTGGCCGCCAAGACCAGCAATCATAACCATCGGTACTTGTAGCAGTCCCGCTTCGGTTAGGCTTACCCCTCCTGGCTTTGTAACAAAAAGATCAGCCGCACGAATATAGCGTAAATATTCGCCATTAGGTATGCGAGGGAAAATACGTAAATGTTCTTCCCCCATCTGCTTCTGTAATTGATCAAAAATAGATTTATCTTCCTTGGTAGCGCCACCAAAAACTAAAATCTGCGCGTCGATTCCTGCTTTTTTTGTTTGACGAGCGATGGCGATCACCGCTTCGTGCATGGGAACGTATGCTTCACCACCCCGTGCCATCACGATGGTTTTAGCCTCCTGTCGTAGGCCGAGAGATTTTTTTAATTGCTGGCGATCTTGTCCGCGTAGCGCTTTGATGACGGGTATATTTACGGGGACTCCAGCTGCAGAAAGATGGCCTTTGTAGTGATTGAGTTCGGGATATTTTTTTAAGGCAGTTTGAAGCAGATTTTTTGAGCCAAAATAGATGCGGTCAATTTCGGGAACAAGAGTAGAAAAACGATGTACTCCATAGTCAGTGTAAAACAGTGCGCTAGGTAAGCTAGCAAGGCTGGGAACATTCTTTTTAAGATGAAAGAGACAATGTCCTGCCCCCCAGTAGGTGCCAATTACTGCTTTTGGTTTTTCAGAGACGATGTATTTCCCTAAAGCGTTAAGATCAAAATTTACCGGTAATGTACGTTGATCTTTCTCCATGTACCAATCAAAGTAAGCACTATAATTGTCGGTTTCAAAGGTTGCCCAAGAGAGATAGCGTTGCTTTCCTGATTCTTCAGTTTGCGGGTCATATAAACTAAAATCTCTAATATCGAGCATCTTAACCTCTACTGGCTTACCTCGTTCTTGGTAGCTATGAACAATACGGTCATAAACAGTCTCAGCAGAAACCCTGTGACCCAAACCTACCCCATACCAAATTACGATAATTTTATCGGCTACCTCACTTCCTAGAGCAGTGCCACTGACAAAAGACATAACTAGAAAAAAATAAGCAGAAAAAATTAAATTGCCCATAAATGACCACCATTAGTTGAATTTAGTTCGAGCTGATGATAGAGGTAAAAAACTAAATAAACAAACATTTGCCAAAAGTTCTGAAATCAATTCATTGATGAAGAGATTTACAAGCATGAGAACTACCATTTTGCATGATCTGCTAGTGAGTTTTGTCTGTGTTGGTGTGTGTTTACCGTTGTTCGCATCACACCACAAGCCCCCTGAAGACGGAGGAGTAAAGCAAGATGGAAATAATAATCAACCACCCAAGGAGTGCCAACCGCCCCCCAATAATCAGGGGCAGGGAGGAAGTACTGGAGGGAGTAGTAGTGCTTTCAAAGTAGGCTTTTTTCCCTATCCCATCTTTGGTGTCGATCATGATCGCAACCGCTTTATTGTGTACCTGGGTAATAAAGATAATCCTGAAGCATCCTTTAACAAGCTGAGTAATGCCTTTAATGGTCCGTACTTGTTGGTGGAGACAGGTTTTCTCTCCGGCAATCTTGGATTGATACTTTCGCCGCTTTCTATAGATGGAGGTGGTTTTGTTGGGGCAGGCTTAGGGGTAAGCGGACGCAGCAGCTACGAGTCATGGAGAATTACAAACACCTATGAAGAAGCAAAAAATCTCCCGCGTTTGAAGAAATTTCCTCGAACAGCAGAGGAAGTGCTTGCTCTGCCTCCTAATACAGTGATGGTAAGTCGTCTAAACGGTAGCCTGATCATGCCCATTAAGATGGTTCTTGCTTATGTTTTTTCTTTCGGACCAGAAATAGGCATCAGTGGCGAATGGGTAGTTATGATCACGAAAACAAGTTCTTATTCAGTTTTAGTCTCTTTGCAAAATACCAAAGAAAAGACCAGGGGTCTGGTTACGGCCTTAGGGACAGCACAATGGCGAGAGATTAAAGCTTCTGGAAAACAGAAAAACCACCTCTACGAGCTTTCTTTAGAAAACGCAGAGGGGATGGAACTCTATAATCAAATTTTTAAGGGAAATTTAACCGCTCTCGAGAAGGCTTTGGCGCAGCAGAGCTCGGCCATAAAAAAAATTACCAACGAGAGAGCTCTTAAGCAAGCAAATACAGCCCCACTGCTTACGGAATTAATTTCTGGGTCTGCACACAAACAATTACGCACCTCGACCAGCAGTATAGGTATTCCTATTTTAGCTACTCGGGTGAGTAACCGCGCTTCGTTGGAAATGGTGAATGAAAAATCCACCTTTCTGGTCGATCAAGAAGGAACGCCTCTTGGCCCAGTTCCTGCGGGAACGGTACTGAAAACCGTACGAGGTGGTTTTTATCGTTTTACCATGCTGCAAGGGCGAATGACTCGTCATAAGCTCCAAGCCTTACAGTTTATAAGTTCTCTTGATGAGGTTTTTTTTCCAGGGGGAGTGAATAGCCAAGAGCAGCTCTACCCCATTCCCACCCACCGCGTACTAAGCGCCCTGCATTTTACCAGCCGAAAAAACCAGTGGAAAGAGGGAGAGTGGCAGCAAGCCCTCGAAAAATTGGCGGCGACGCTGCCGGTCCCTCTTACCAAGCTCCGCGCACTGCCCTTTCCTCAGCAGGTAGAAAAAACTGATTTTGCCGAAATATCAGCGAGTCTAAAAATATCTGAAGCAGCTCTACAAACTCTTGCGGCAACAATCGTCAGAGAAGGTGAAGAACAGTTTAATCGCCATCTTCAGGAACAAGCGCACACCGCTATCATTCAGTGGTTTGCTGACAAGAGCAATCAGCAGAGGGCGCTGTGCAGATTTAGCTTAGGTTGTAAGGGGCGGGTTCTCAAAAAATCGCTGGGTAATATCGCCCGCTCTTCGCAGCATCTACTCGCCGCATTCAAGCTTATTCCTCAGGGAAGTGCCAAGCTCTCTTCGTCGCAGAAAAAAGCCTACATTAGGGACCTCGTCGCTTTTGGTAGGTATTTTTCCACCAATGTATTTACGGTCCAGGCCTTTCTTTCGGTAATGGAAAATAATCGTCGGGTTGAGGCCCGCAACGATTACGCTCTCTGCGTTAAATGGCAGGGATCACGCATTCGCCACGATGTGCTGGTAGTTCACCCCTCTCTCACCCGCCAAGATCGCGATAAGTGTTTTCTTAAAGAAGAAACCTTAAGCGAAGCAACTCCCGAAATCCCCGATCGTCTCAAATATGTGCCGCCACGCCTGTTGTAACCTTTTCTGATGGAGATCAGCTCGATGCTTACTAACCAGGGTTTGCCTAGGGATAGCTCGTCTCTGGCGAGCAAAAATATCTATGACTATTGGGGTAATCGAGTTTTTACTTTATTGCTCATTAACTACACCTTTTATTTTTTAGTGCGGCAGAATTTCTCCCTGGCGCTTCCTTATCTCGAATCATCGCTGCATTTGGATAAGCCCCAGCTCGGGGCGATTATGACCTACTCACTTTTTGTTTTTGGTGTTGGTAAGTTTGCGAGCGGTTTTATTCTTGATTTGAGTTCTCCAAAAAATTTTCTTGCTTTTGGTCTTATTGGTTCTTCGGCAATGAACGTTGCTTTTTCCCAGACCTCAAATATTACTTTGCTCACTGTTGAGTGGGTATTGAACGCGTTGTTTCAATCAGTGGCTTGGCCGCAGTGCGTCCGCTTACTGAATGAGTGGTATAGCAGAGAGACGATTGGGACCCGCTGGGGAATTTTAAGCTTAGGTAGTCAACTTGGAACAATGCTGGTTTTCGCCTTGTTCCCACCTTTGATCGAAGGCTATGGCTGGCGTTCTTCATTCTTATTACCGGGAATTGGGGGAATAATTGCCGGGATTGTGATTTTATTTATGCCCCTTGATACCCCTGTGGCCCTAGGAGTTGGCTCGCGCGAACAGCGTTATGGTATTGCTCGGGTGGTGACTACTGAGCACAGCCCTAATACTTTTGCGGATAATACCCGGGAGGTTTTCGCCGAAATTGTCCGCAATCGCAATCTCTGGTTTGTTTCGTTAGCGGTGTTCTTTCTTTATATTGTTCGCACTGGGGTTAGTTCCTGGGCCCCAACCTATCTGCATCAGGCCCGGGGTATGGATTTAAAGTGGGCTGGTTATCATATGATCGGCTATGAATTATTTGCGGCAGTGGGTGGTTTTAGCTCTGCTTGGCTGTCGGATACGGTGTTTAAGGGACGACGAGTCGAGGTGGGCTTGTTGTATTTTGTTGCGAGTATAATTTTTCTCTTTGGTTTATGGTTGGCGCCGCTGGCTGGCTTTGTTGGTGAGGCTCTGCTGTTTGCAGGGCTTGGTTTTGCTCTGGTTGGTCCCCAGTTGATGGCTAGCCAGGCGGCCTTAGATTTTACCAGCCGTAAGGCAGCAATCGCCGCAAATGGTTTTGTAGGTTTATTCTCCTGTCTCGGTAGCTCAGTTTTTGGGGGAGCGGGTGTCGGCAATATTGTTCAGTACCAAGGATGGGGAGGCTATTTCATACTGCTGATACTTTGCTCGACCATTGGCACCCTCTTTTTTGGTAAGATCAGCTTCGAACGATCATTCTAGAGTTATAGGCGATGCGTGAGGGATCAATCTCCCGGCGCTCAACCAGAACCACGTTGGGAATGGATTCGAGCTTGCCAATTACCTTGTTGAGATGCGCAAGGGACTTAATATTGACCTCGAAATCCAGTACGCCCATAAGATCGCTTGAGACCTTTACCTGGGCCTTTTGGATATTAGCTCCGCATGCCGCAATAGCCATAGAGATATCGGCAAGTATCCCCTGACGATCATGGGTGATGATCTTGAGGTAGGCCGAATGCTGGGGCTTACTGTTCTGATCTCCATCCCCCCAACTGACTTCAACCCGGCGCACAGGATCGAGATCAAGGGCCCGAGGACAGTTGCTACGGTGTATGGACACACCCCGACCTCGGGTAACAAAACCGACAATACCATCTCCCGGAAGCGGGTTGCAGCAGCGTCCAAAGGTAACTAGAATATTATCCATGCCTGAAACCAAGATACCCGACGACGCGTATTTCTTGCTTTGAGCTTGGCTGGTAGGGGGCAGAATTTTATTTTCTTCGAGTTCTTCATGGGCAGCAGCAGAGGAAATTTTGCCATCCGCAGCGAGTTTTTTGCCGGCGGTGGGGAAGGCCCTTTCGATCAGTTCTGCAGGATTAAGTCGACCATAGCCGACCGCCACCAAAACGTCGTCAAAATTACTTTCCTTCGCCGCTTTGACCAGGGGGTCGAGCTGACTTCTTTCGCTCAACTTGTCCAAATCAAAATCTCGTTTGCTCAAAGCATTGCCTAGCAGAGAGCGGCCCATTTTGTGACTGCGTTCCCGTTGCTCACTACGTAAAAACGAGCGAATTTTATTGCGGGCCTTGGAGGTGGTAACGAAATTCAGCCAGTCTTTGCTGGGCTTTTGGTGCGGTGAGGTGAGAATCTCGACGATATCTCCTGACTGCACACTGCGGCGGAGGGGGGTTATCTTACCATTGACCTTAGCCCCAACCGTGGTCAGGCCTATATCGGTATGCACCGCAAAAGCAAAGTCTAAGGGGGTGGCACCAACGGCGAGCTGAATTACATCTCCGCGGGGGGTAAAAACAAAGATCTCTTCTTCAAAGAGATCGACTTTGACGGCATTGAGGAATTCCTCAGGATCTTTGACATCCTGGTGGAGTTCCATCATTTGCCGTAACCAGGCAAAGCGTTTTAGATTAGTTGATTTATCGTTATCAACACCGTCTTCTTTGTAAGTCCAGTGCGCCGCGATCCCGTACTCGCAGACGTGATGCATCTCGTTGGTGCGGATTTGAATCTCGGCAGTGGAACCGTTCGGGCGAATTACCGTGGTATGAAGCGATTGATATAGGTTAGCCTTGGGCATGGCAATATAGTCTTTAAATCGCCCGGGCATGGGTTTCCACATGGCATGGACAATCCCGAGTGCCTCATAACAATCTTTAATACTATCGACAATAATTCGAAAGGCTAAAAGATCATGAATATCTTCAAAAGCGATACGGCGATCGACCATCTTGCGATAAATAGAATAGAAATGCTTGGGGCGTCCCGAAATAATCAGGCTTTTGAAACCGTATTTTGCAAACTCATCTTCAAGGACCGAAATAACCTCTTGAATGAACATCTCGCGTTGAGTTTTTTTTGAGGCTATTTTACGACTGATTTCTTTGTAAACTTCGGGTTTAGTTTCCTTAAGGCAAAGGTCTTCGAGTTCGCTCTTGATACTGTAAATACCGAGACGGCTGGCCAAAGGAGCATATATTTCTAAGGTTTCTTGGGCGATGCGGCGACGTTTTTCTGGTGGTAAAAATGACAGGGTACGCATATTGTGCAGGCGGTCGGCCAGCTTGACCAGGATCACGCGAATGTCTTTGGCCATCGCAATAATCATTTTGCGAAAATTCTCGGCCATGCGTTCTTGGCTGGAACGAAATTTTATTTTGCCAATTTTAGTTAAACCATCGACCAATTCGGCGATGGCTTTGCCAAAATCTCGCTCGACTTCGCTTAAAGTCGCTTCGGTATCTTCGACCACATCGTGGAGAATGGCAGAAATAATAGAGGCGATGTCCACCCGGAGTTCGGCGAGAATAATGGCGACAGTAAGTGGATGGACGATATAGGCTTCGCCTGATTTTCGTAATTGAAGACCATGATGGGCAACCGCAAATTGATACGCTTTTTCCACTAAGGCAAAGGCATAGGGATCACGCATATAGGCTTGTAGGGTTGCAACAAGCTGCGCATAAACCTGGTGAGGTTTTTCGAGATTTTTTTTGCTCCCCTCACCTGCAGTTATTTCGGGGCTGCTCTCTTTGTTCATACCTTTACCTGAAAGCGATCGAAATCAGCGGCAAGTTCTTGGCAGAAGGCCAAACCCTGAGCGGCAGTTAAGCTGAGGGGGCTTTGTTTAACTATAAAGTTCCTCATCTCTGTAAAGGCCACCTCAAGGGTATCATTGATCACAAAGTGCTCATAAAGCAAGGCCTGGTCTAATTCTTGTCTGGCGGTGAGAAAACGGGTGCGGATGGCGGCTGGATTGTCGGTGCCGCGACTGCTGAGGCGCCGCCATAATTCCTCAATAGAGGGGGGCAGGAGGAATATACTGCAGGAACTGCTGAGCTTGGGTTTAGCCTGAGCCCAACCCTGCACGTCGATTTCAAGCAGGGCGGCGTTGCCGGCTTGGTTGATGCGCTGCAACTCGCTTAAGCTCGTACCGTAGTAATTGCCAAAAATTTCTGCCCATTCAAGCATCTGCTGCTCGGTAATTAGGCGGCTAAAAGTCTTCTTATCGACAAAGTGATAGTGATCGCCCTCGATTTCTCCGGGGCGTTTTGTGCGCGTAGTATGGCTGACAGAAAGACGCAGCTCGGGAATATGGGCCATAAGCTGGCGATTGAGGGTGGTTTTGCCGGTTCCCGAAGCTGCTGAAATTATATAGTTGTCAAAAGGTAAGCGCATCGTTGTATTCGCCATGGCCTCAAGGTAAGTGGTTGCTAACCTAATTAATTGAATTAGATTGTATCTTCAACCTTAAAGAGGGAGAAGGTAAGTATGAATTTTCAGATATTCTTCCTGCTTTTTACCTCTTTTTATTGGTTGATGAGCTGTGGCGTTGATGAACAGGTTGATGAATCGCCCCGCTCCGCCGCAAAATCTGGACCAACCTATCTCGTTGGCTTGCCAAGCTCCACTTTATTGCATCTTAGTGGGAATACCGAGGTTGAGCTCTCTTACGCTCTCAATCCCCTAAGTACCCTTAGTGCAAGCTCTTCGTCCCCCCATCTCGCTTATCTGCAGTTTGCAGCAGATACTCCACAGGCAAAAATTTCCGCTTTTTTGCAAGAAGCTCAGGAAGCAGAAGAGCTGCTTTTTGCCGAGCCTAATACTACCTACGAGCTGTATGTTTCTGCAGATGGGGGTGCCGAGGGTGTTTTTAAGGGTTTTAATCTGCGCGACCAGCTCTACCAACAGTATGAAGCTCCCTGGTGGATCAAGCAGATAAAAATGCCTCCTCTCTTATCAACCCTAGCTCGTCAGGAAAGCCAGCTGCTTCTGGGAGAGAGTTTGGCTAAGTCTAGTCCCATTATCGCGGTTATCGATAGCGGCAGCGATATTTCTCATAGAGCGCTCATGAAACGAGTATTTCGCAATCCCCTGGCTGGTAAGGCAGGCTGTAGTAACGATAGCTGGGGCTGCGACACCACCCGCGGCGAGGGGCAAAGCCTTGGGATTGGGCCAGCTCTGCCATTCTTAACGAGCAGCTTTGGGGAGCATTGCCCAAAAGCGGTGACTCGGGCGCAAATGCAGCGTCGAAGTGCTTGCCTCCATGGGACCCATGTGGCGGGGCTGATCGTCGGTGATCCTGAGCATGGGGTTGATGGTATTTGCCCGAGCTGTCGGATTTTCCCTGTCAAGGTCGTGGAAGAAGTTGACGGGCAAGGAAGGGTGACGGATCTTTCTTTTTTGCGAGCTCTTCAGTATATCCGCAATCTTAATCAGCTGCTTGAGGAGAAAATCAAGATTGTTAATTTTTCCTTTGGCAAATTTCAATGGTCTGTGGCTGTGGCCCAAATCATTGCCCAAATGCGCCGTGAGGGGGTTCTCTTTATTGCTGCCGCCGGCAATGAAAATGTCAATGAAAAGGTATTTCCCGCCGCTTTACCCGGAGTTATCGCCGTTACTGCGGTGGACAAGCAGGGACGCAAATCTGCCTATGCAAATTACGGAAGCTGGGTAGCGATTGCCGCCCCCGGTGGGGATATTGAGAACAACGAACGCCAAGGACTGCTTTCTGCTGCTCCCGGGGGAGAGTATTATTTTAGCCAGGGGACTTCGGTGGCAAGCCCGGTGGTTGCAGCTGTTGCAGGCCTTCTCTTGTCTCTCTCCCCCTCCATGAGCAGCGAAGTATTGCGGGAGCGTTTGCTCAGCTCAGCAGATCGGCGATTGTATGATGCTGACTTTGCCTTGGGGTATAACGAGCGTTATTATAAGTATGATCGGGAAGGCCGGGGCATGCCCTTGCTCGGCGCGGGCTTGGTGGATGTGGATGCGGCTTGGCATTATCAGCCCACCGGCCAGGCTAATCGAGGCGAGGAAACACCGAAACGCCCCCCCCCTTCTTGCGGTAGCCTAGGGTTCGGCCCTTATCCTCCCGCGGGGCCGACTGCTCGGGGAATGGCTTTGGTGTTTTTCCTCGTGCCTGTGCTCGGTTTAGGATTAAGTATGCTGCTGACGAGAAGTGTACGGGAAAGGAAGAGGAAGAATGCATAAGCCTACAAAGAAGAGCGCGCAGACGAGCAAGGATTCAATCCCTGATTACCTTCGCCCCTATGTGGTTGATCAACAGTGGGAGCGTTACACATCCCGCCAACATGCCACCTGGCGGTTTATTATGCGCCAAGCTCGGGAATTTTTCCGTGATCATGCGCATACTATGTATCTGCAAGGTCTAGAAAAAACAGGTATTCCAATTTCTGAAATACCCCGCATCGAAGTTATGGACGCCAAACTCCGCGAAATCGGTTGGGGGGCGGTGTGTGTAAGCGGGTTTATTCCGCCACTGACGTTTTTGGATTTTCAATCGCGCCAACTTTTGCCCATTGCTGCTGATATGCGCAGCCTTGAGCATCTAACCTACACGCCGGCTCCGGATATTGTCCACGAGGCAGCAGGACACGCACCGATACTTGCCGATCCTGGCTTTGCTCAGTATTTGACCAACTATGCTGAACTGGCTCGCAAGGCCATTTTTTCTTTAGAAGACGTAAAACTCTATGAGGCAATTCGTTGTTTGTCTGATGCTAAGGAAAATCCTGACTCGCAACCCGAAGAAATAGCTGCCGCAGCACAAGGGGTGGAGGATGCCAGCAGGGGTATTAGCTGGGTATCCGAAGCCGCTCAAGTGGCGCGCATGAACTGGTGGACGGCAGAATATGGCTTAATTGGCGATCTCGAACACCCCCAGATCTTTGGTGCGGGACTGCTATCTTCGCTGCAGGAGGGCAAATCCTGCCTCGAAAAAGCGGTGACAAAAATTCCGCTTTCTCTCGCCTGTATTGAGCAGTCCTACGATATTACTCAGCCGCAGCCGCAGCTCTACGTCGCGAATTCTTTTAGTCAGCTAAGCGAGTTGCTCGATGAACTTGGCAGAGGCATGGCTTTTAATCGCGGGGGGATAAGCGCTTTAGCTCTCGCTAAAAAAGCCCAAACGGTCACCACCGTGGTGGTGGATTCAGGCCTCGAAATTTCGGGGGTGCTGGTAAGTGTGGAGGGAGACCTCGAAGCAGGGGGGTGTTTTCTGCGTTGGCAGGGGCCGGTACAACTTTGTTGGCAGGGCAACGAATTACCCGGACAGGGTAGCGAGCGTCATCGCCATGGGTTTAGTGGCCCTCTCGGGCCCTGGCAGGCCTATCCCCAACGAAATCCTGCTGATTTACACGAGCACGAGCTTTCAGCGATTAATCTTTGTATCGGCCAGGTAGGGGAGCTTAGCTTAAGTTCCGGAGTGGTCATCAGTGGGCGGGTGAAGCATATGCTTCGCCGTGCCGGAAAATTGCTGCTGATTACCTGGGATCAGTGCCGTGTGCAGCGTGGCTCGGAAGTGCTGTTTATTCCTGAGTGGGGGGAGTTCGACCAACCCGTGGGCATAAGTATTCCCTCGGTGTTTGGGGGGCCGGCTGATCGTCAGGCTTACGGGGATTTTTACATCGGTACACCGTCTTCTAGTCCGGGGCGGCGTACTCCTTATTCAGAGGCAGAAAAAAGCCTGTTTGCGCTCTATCAACGGGTACGCGAACTTCGCAACGCAGACGCCCCCCTCGCCAACGCGCCGTTTACCAGTGCTCTTAATGCAATTGCCACCACCTTGATCGAGGTGTATCCCGAGGAATGGTTGTTGGCTGTAGAGTTGTGTGAGTTGCTGGCCCAACGCCCCGAGGCTCAAGGCAAGACCTATCCCTGGCTTGAGCAGCTTAAAGGCAGGCTGCTGGAGAGTAGGCGCTATAGCTCGGAAATTCAACATAACATAAACCTCGGACTTAAATTTGCTGCGGTTCGCGATTGATGGCAGCCAGCAATATAATTATCCACCTGCTTGCCTTAGCAGTAGTATTAGGATTAGCTTGGTGGCAGCTGACCTTGCTGAAAGAGCGGCAATTTATTCGTCAACTGCTGGTCTCGACCCAGCGTAAGACAGTGGGTTTTGATTGGCAGCAGAGGTTCATAGGGAAGTTCTGCCGAGCTTTTGCTATTCCCTTGGGCTGCCAGGAGATAAGGAAAGAGGACAGCTTGCAAGCCATACGCGGTGATGTCTTGCTTCGTTTAGTGTGGACATACTCAGTCACGGCAATGGTTCTTTCTTCACCAGAGGGTTCTCTGCTGTTGACGATTAGCGCTGGAGGGGTGGAAAACCCCCGCCTCTGGGAGCAGGAATTAACTCAAACTCTCAGTCTGCGAGTTATAGTAGTTACAATTTAAGTAGGAATAGTTATGAAAATTATCATGTTCGCCTTAGTCGTTTTTGCAATTATTGGCTGCGTTACCTTAAATAACGATAGTGAGAAAAAAACGCCGCCGGCAATCAATGAAAAAATGAGCAATGATGCTGCTGTGGAAGCAGGAATAGAGTTTGGTGGTGAGACGCTCTCTAAGGTAAAGGATCTGCTCAACAAGAGGCAGCGCTTGGTGCCCGAAGCTCGTAATTTAGAGAAGAATCTCATGGAGGATTTTGCGGGAATGAGCGATTCCCGCCTGATCAATACGGTAAACCTCTATCTCCACAGTGAAAGTCCCAAGGCCCCGCAGTTGGTCCTGAAGATGCTTGATTCTGCCAAAAATCTCCACCGGCAGTTGGCTTGGCATATTGCTGGCGGCATGCCTTCAACAAAAATGGGGGAAACAATCGAAGGTTTTCTCACCCAGGTTATCACCGACAATCGCTTGGGAGAGTATCTAAGTCCTGGTTTGGCTGATGCTATTGCGGATAATCACTTGAGAAGTTCTTATACGATATTGCGTCAAGGGTTAATGGAGACTAACAATGTGGCCTTTGCCAAGGCGATGATGGCGGTTGACCCACAAAAATCCTCAAGCGATTTCCTTGATTATTTAGCGCAAGCGCCGGTGGAGGAGTTGCGGCAACTCAACCTCGAAACCCTCGATCTTTTTACCTGTATGGAGGTTCTCAAACACCTGCAGAAATACCCGGCTTCGATTTACCAACAAAGCTTCGCCAACTTGTTTCTTTTTGCCACCTCCCGCAATATTGGCCTAGCTGAGCTGGCTCATCAGGTACTGCTTACCTATTCGCCAACCCAGAACCTCTATCTGTCTTATTTATTCAATCTCCAGCCGGAATGGGTACAGCTCGCTTATGTGGAAGGAGTGCGAAAAAATCTAACCCCGGTAGCGTCTTTGTTTTTAATGGAAGCCAAAAAAGGCTCACGTCACCAAGAGGTGGTGGATGAGATCAATAGTATGATCAATTAAGGTTGGGTACTTATTGGACCTGGTTAGCGAGAATTCGCCGGGCCTCGTAGGCGGCCTGTTTCAATGCGGCAATCCGTCCTTTTTTCAGACTATACAGGGATTCCTCTGGGGCCTCTGAAAGAGGAGAAACTTCAACGGAAGAGATAGGGCCTCCTAGCCATCCCCCTCTTACCTTTTGCTCTACTAGCCCCTGGAGGACGTCATCATGGGGGGGTAATAGGGCTTCTTGAACAACCGCTAGTGCGATAGCTAGTTCTGGTTCAGGATGCGCGTTAAGTTGCGCTACCAAGGTTCTTTTGAGGGGGGATGTCTCAGATAATTCTTCTATGAGCACTACTTTTTGATGTATTTTTACGGGTGCAGCCTTAAACAGTAGGGCGAGAATTTCTCCGCCATATTCGCAACTTTTTCCAAAAATATGCTCCTGGGTAATTGCTAAATCGAGAGTGTCAATAAGTTTGGCAATCAGTTCATCGGAGTGCTCATTAAGTTCAGCTGCTGAGCCTAATGCTGCCATCCTCTGGATTTCTCTACTTACTTCTCGAAAGAGGCGGTGCCTTTCTTTATTGGCAGAGTTAATCAGCGTCCTTATTTTTGCTCCTTCCTCTTCAGAAAGGGAGGAGATTTCTTTGTGAATTTTTTTAGATTTTTTCATCTGTTTTGTTAAAGAGGATAGGTAGGTAAGCTCAGTTCTACCTTGATCGGCTATTTTGGTGCTTTTCCCGCTCTTAGGTTCAGATAGCGATGTAGCGTACGACAGTGATGAAGTTACAACGTTGAATAAGAGAACAATAAAAAAAACTATTTTCATAAACTATTCCTCAAATGATTTTATGTAACTACTCAGAACTTTTTCAACTACTCAAGGCTTGGTGCAGTTTTGCTGCTTTCAAGGAGCGAGCAGCGGAGCAGCCGTCTGGCTGTGAGCACGCGCAGCAACGAAGAAAGCGGCGAAGATGCACCAAGACCTGAGTAGTTACGATTTTATTTCTGATTTGTCCTGAGCACTCGGAGAAGGAGTTTTAACAGGTGATCGGCTTGTTCCTGGGATTGGCAACAAAAAAGAGCTTCGTCCTGAGCCAGCGGCGCAAGAATTAACGTGAGACAATGCTCCCGTCTCTCGGGAGCATAGGCAGCGGGAACTTGCATCGCCATAATAATATCCTCAGGGCTAAGGCTTAGAGTGAATTCCTCTACCTCAAAGGTAAGAATAGCTTGGCCATCGTGGTGTTCATCAGCAGTAAGGCTTAATTTTCCATCCTGGTAGTGGTAATCTTTAAAACAGGTGAGCAAAATAGAAAAATACCCCTCCTCCATCTTATTAAGAGGAGTTTGCATGGCGATTCTTTCCCGAAAAAAATTCTTGATGGTCGCCTGTATTTCTACGTTTTCTTGTTCGGGGACCCCAGCTGCTGCCAAGGTCGTTGATTGCTGTAAAAGGTCGGCAGCAAAAAAAACGAGCAGAGGAGTGTTTAGTGCGGAAAAAGCGCTCGGTCTTACTGTGGGGCTTGTCTCAAGACATTGGGCAACAAATGCTCTAAATTCACGAGAAAGAGGTGGAGCACTTTCTTGGCGATACAATTCCTTTTTCCACTCGCCCCTGGCTAAGCGTTCAGGATTTACTAAGACAAGCCGGTTATCGCGATCCAGTTCCACCGGAGGACGCATGCAAGTCAAAAAGTACGCTATTATCCCGAGCGCATACATATCTCCTTCTTTGGTTTGAGATTTACTTTGTTTCATCCCATATCTGGGAACAACTTCAGGTGGCAAATAACGCGGAGTTCCCACGATCATCTCAGCTGAAGCCGGGAGGCTTGTTACAAAACCAAAATCACCAATTTTAACCTGTCCATAAGCTGGTCCCAACAAGATATTCTCAACCTTTAAATCACGATGAATCAACTGCAGGTGATCATGAAGGTAATGAAGGCCGAAAAGAATTTGACAGAGAAAACGGCAAATTTCTCGCTCGGTTAAGTAATTTTTATTTTTACTAAGAACCACCAAAAAGTCAAATAGATCTCCCTGCGAAGCGAAGTCCATTACTAGCCCAATTACCTGCTTATTTTTACTCTGTAACTGCTGTTGATGAAAGATGAGAAAGGGGTGACGAGCTATCGTTGGCAGTACGGCTAAGCCAGCCTCAATATTTTGGCGAACAAGAGGTGAGAAGTTAGCAAGATTTATGAATTTAAGAGCAACTTCCCTGGCTTTTTGAGCTCCATTTTGCGAGCTGCGCTGGGCTAAAAACACTTGACCCTCTTTTCCAGAGCCCAGAGATTTTGTGAGGATATAAGCGCTGCCTTCTGCATTGGTCTCTTCAGCAGTCACCAGTCCAGCAAAAGAATCGATCCAAACTTTACGAGGATCCTCGCCTTGAGACCCTGTCGCTGCTCTACAGTAGGGAGAATAAAGCTGAATTCCGCTCAGAAAACCGAGAATAATTAAAGCGCGATAGAACATGATGGACAAACCCCCTACGTTTAAATGCCCACGACCTGGCCGGTAAACAATTAGGCTACTCCATAACCGATTATAAGAAAAAAGCCAACGTGGAGAGCTTGTCTTGGTGAAGTTTCTATGGCAAAGGCTAGCAGGAGCAAATTAAAGAGAGGAGTAAGAAGATATGCACATAAAAGCTATCGGAGTGGTGCATTCACCCTTTAAAGAAAAATTTGGTACCCCCCGTCAGGCTTGTCTTGTCCCTAAGGCAAGCGGGTATATTGAATTTTCCTCCCATATCGACCCTTATAAGTGTCTGCAAGGCCTCGAAGCATTCTCCCATGTGTGGATACTATTTTGGTTTCATAATAATACGAATCTTGTCTATAGACCTCTGGTTAATCCCCCGCGTTTGGCGGCGAGGCAGCGAGTGGGGGTATTAGCAAGTCGCAGTCCTCTTCGTCCCAACCCTATAGGCTTGAGTCTGGTAAAAATCGAGAAAGTTGCACCACCGCGTCTCTATCTTGCTGGTCTCGATGTGGTTGAAGGTACTCCCGTACTTGATATCAAACCCTACATTGCTGCCTACGATAGTGTGGCGGATAGCAAAAATGGTTGGCTCGAACAGGTAGCAGCGCAAAAAATGCCGGTGGAGTTCAGCCAAGAAGCGGCAGTTAAGCTTGCTGCCCATCCTAATCAGTTATTAAGGCAAATAATCAGCGATATTTTAGGAGGAGATATTCGTAATCGCAACGACAAACGAGCGCAACGGGAGGGGAAGCAGCTCGGTTTTTATTATGATGATTTGAATATAATTTTTACGGTAAATAACGGTGTGGTACAGGTGAGGGATCTACTGCCACAGATAAATATAGCTTGCTCCTGAGCTAGCACTACCAGTGGAACTACTTGCGGATTCTCCGGAGCTTATAAAAATTTGATCGCTGCTTTCTTGGGGAGCGCCTATTGCCACGGTTTTATCGTAGAGGCTGATGCTTCCGCCAAAATTTGCTCCCGGGGCATTGTTTGCTGCTTTTAAGTAAGAATGCTGGCTCCAACTGCTGCCACTGCGTTTAAACAGATACACCGCCCCTGAGGCCGCGCTTGAGGTGTCGCTTGATCCGCCGACCCCGACACTGCTGGTGTTTTGCTTACTGCTTTCGTGAGGACTGCCAATAGCGACCAAATCACCGTAAAGATTCAGATCATAACCAAACCAATCGCCGCTAGCGGCATTAGGCGCTTTGATGTAGGCTTGCTGACTCCAGCTCGTCCCGCTGCGCGTATAGATATAGACGGCCCCCGAATCGCTGAGACTTGTATCAGCGCTGGCGCTGGTGCCATTCGTCACGGTGCTCTGGGCCGAATCTTCGCGGTAGGCTCCCACTGCCAAACTATCTCCTTGGAGACTCAGATTATGCCCAAAGGCCTCTCCAGAGCTGGCGTTTGCTGGGCTAATACTCGCTTCTTGTGCCCAGGTGCTGCCACTGCGTTTAAAGATAAAAACTGAGCCGGAATCGCTGTTCTCGGCGCCAACCGCAAGGGTATCGTTAGAAAGACTGAGGCTACTACCAAAATATGCTCCGGCTTTGACCGTCGCAGGTTTGATATAGGCTTGCTGAATCCAGCTGCTGCCGCTTCGCTGGTACACATAAACAGCCCCAGAATCGCTGCTGCTATTGTTGGCGCTTGCTCCTGGACCATTGCTAATAGTGCTTTGACTGCTGTCCTCACGTGGTGCAGAAACAGCAATGGTATCACCATTGATAGCCACACAGCTACCGTAGCGATCATTGGCTTCACTATTAGCAGCCTTGAGGTAGGCTTGTTGGCTCCAGGTAGTGCCGTTGCGGATGTATACGTAAGCCGCCCCCGCTTGTCCTGACGAATTGTCGGAGCTAGCGGTGGTCCCGTTGCTAATCGTGTTTTGGTTGCTATCTTCTAAGGGAGCACCCACGACTACGGTGTTTTGGTCAATAGCAGCTTTGTGACCAAAGAGATCGCCAGCATCACTGTTTGCTGCTTTGATAAATGACTGCTGGGCCCAGATTTCACCCACTCGCTGATAGATATAAACAGCCCCGGAGAGAGGATTGCTGTTATCGCTACTGGCAGTGGGATTATTACTGATAGTTGTTTGCTTGCTTTCCTCCCCTTCAGCTCCCACAGCCATGGTGTCAGCACTGATGGCGACGCTTTGCCCAAAGGTATCGTTTGGATCGTTGTTGATGGCTTTAATATAGGCCTGTTGTCCTACCCGTTTGACAAAGGCTGGGCTTGAAACCACGGCACTATAGTTTCCAGCAACGTCGTTGGCACGGATATTAGCAAAGTAGGAAACGCCGAGGGCCAAGGGAAGAGAGGCAAAGCTTTTGGCAGTTGCTGGGGCGAAACTGCTCCAATTCATGACGTTGGTATTACCGGCACTTGTTCCTACCGAAATTTCGTATGAAGCTATACCGGAGCCCTCATCGTTGGCAGCACTCCAGGTGAAGGAAGGGCTGGCCCCATCACTCGAGACAAAATTGCTAGGTGCAGTGGGCGGGCTGCTATCATGACGAATGGAGCTTGTGAGACAGGCGGAGAGCTCGCCCGCTTGATTACGGAAGCGCACGGCAACGGTATTGACTTGATTTGCAGCGCTTAAATACCAGCTTGCTTTGCTCGTCGCATAGGGTTCCCAGCTCCCCCCACTCAGGCAGCTGCCAGTGCTGCTTAGATACATAGCCACGGCTTGATTGGCTGCTAGAGTAAGGGAAACCACGCGAGAGTTACTCGCTGCTTTACCGCTGCTCGGGGCAATGCTGAGGGCCTCGAGGGGAGCTAAGAAGTCAAAACCGTTGCTTACTAGTATACCGAGGGAGTGGCCTTGGGGGTCGAGGAGCTGCAGCTTAGAGTAGTAGTGTTGCTGAGCGGTAAGCTTAAGACTCGCTAGATTCAGGGTAAAGCCACTGTCTTTGCTACTAAGAGTTTTCCAGTCTTGAATATCTTCACGTCCAGGGGTGCTTCCTAGGGCAAATTGTAGGGTAAAAGCATCGAGGTTTTTACCGCTGGCGGGGGACCAGCTGAGGCTAAGAGGGGAAGCAGCGCTGGCATAGTCTCCATCATCGAAGGCAAGCAGCAGAGCAGCAGTGGATTGATCGGGGTAGATACGAGTCCCGATGGGTTCCATGTTGCGCCCATCTCCTAGGTTGGCGGCAGCATCGTTGCCAGCACTGTTGGGAAAGAGCTGACTGTTAAGGGTAGAAAACCACTGCTCGCTCAGTTTTTTAAATTGCTCAGGAGAATATTTTGCTAGGTTGCAGCTGTTAAGCATAGGGATAAGCAAGAGGAAATAGAGAATTTTTGGTTTTTTACCCATGGAATTGTGCTCTTAATTAGCAGATATATATCCTCGCTATCGGCCTGCTTAGGCCTTGCATTAATAGGCAAGCGTTTTTGCAACTTTTGTTCAAGTAGTACTACGTCTTTGTCGATATTCCCAGGGATAGCCAACAAAGGAGGAGCCAATGCAATCGTTTGTTTTACGGACTAGCCTTGCGGGAGTGATGCTGAGCCTTAGCCTGTCTTGTGCTAAGCAAAAAGACAAAGATTACTCCATCCCACCCTCCCGTTATAATCACGTTGTAGGAGTTGATGGCAGTGGTGTGGGGGGAAGCACAGAGGCAAAGGCTCAGAAGATAAAAGCGCTCTATTCTGAACTTGGTGGTGCACTACGCAATTCAAGCAACGCAGATGCACGCTCTCTTGGTGGTCTTGCTGACGCTATAGGAAAAGCGCCGACTAGCGATGTTAGTGATTATGCCAAAAGTGGGCTCGGGCAAGATGCAGAGCAAGGACTGCAGTTGTGTGGTGCTAGAAATGCTTCATGCAGCTCTCAGAATCAAGCGGCTCTGCTTAATGACAACCGTACCCGCCTGGCTGCAGTTGGTTTATTATCCCTTGGGGCGCTTTCAGGCTATGGAGTTTATCGAGCTATGGGGAGCAGCGATCTGCGCGGTGTTCCCGCCGCGGCAATTTGCATTACCAGTGTGGTTATCGGAGCGCAACTTCTCGCTGATCCCAATAATAGTGCTGCCAAGAAGCATGCACAGTTGCTCACCCTTTCTGCAGGGGTCCTGAGCTTGATGGTTGGAGTTGGTTATTCCATGCTTAGTCACTATATGGAATCTAGCCGGGGTGATTCCTATGTGTATAAAGCTGTGAAAGTCGAGGGATTGAATAAGGCAATGGAGCTCAACAAGGATAAATTTGTCTTTGATGTCTATATTAGAAGCTTAGCAGAAAAAGACTTTAGAGACCTCTTGAGCAGACTTGATAAATTAGCCCTGCAGGCGAAAAGCTCTGGTCTCGGCAGTGCGGTTTCCGACAAAATTTCCTTGATTTCTATGCAAGCAAAAAAGGTTATCCTCAGCGATGAGGAGCCGAGTAAATGGGGATGGGTGACAGCTGAGAAAAAAAGCGCGGTTACACCGGGGAGGAGCTCTTTGCAAAGAGAGGCAGCACTTTTTGAGGAGTATGGTATGCGGAGAAATGACGACCGCTCAGCTACTTCTGAGGATGAGACTAGCTCTGCTGACTCTAGATCTCCTGGTCAGGAACAGCAGGTTGCGGGAGAAGAAGAAGTAACAACAGAGGAAAAACCTGCCCTGAGTGCTGAAGAGCAGAAGGACAAGCTTCTCAAAGAAGTAGAGAAGGGAATTAAGACTCATAAAGAATCTCTAGGGGATGGTTTTAAAGGTAACCTTGCTATCGCTCTCGGTGGCGCTGGGCTAATAGCGGCTTCTCAGCTAGGCTTTAATCTCAGCCAGGGAAAAACCCGCAGTCCTTACGAGATTTTGATGGAGATCAATCAAGCCCTTGCTAACTACTAAGGGAAACAGCCTCAGCTCGCAGCTCTTAATACCATTTAAAGATTTTTTTCGCTGCTACAGAAAATATGGCCGTATAGGCCAGTAAGCAGAGGACCTCTCGATACACCACGGAAAAGCCGAGGCCCTCAAGAGCAATTTTGCGCAAGGCATCAACCCCCAAGGTAAGGGGAAGGTATTCGGCAATGCTACCAAGCCAGCTGGGGAAATTAAAGCGTGAAAACCAAATCCCCCCCAGGATCATCTGAGGAAAGACAATTAAATTCGTCATCCCATTGTAAGCGGAAGTATTGTTCATGCGTGAACCGAGCAAGATGCTGAGCGTAGTAAAACTTGCAGTCATGCACAAACAAACCAGCAGGTAGTGTAACCACGAGCCACTGAGCTTAAAGTCAAACAAGAGCCAGCCAGCGCTCATAATTACCACGGTTTCAAGGGCCATGACTAGAAAGCGGCCGATGAGGTATGAGAGAAAATAACTGTAGGTATTCATCGGCGTAACCCGAAAGCGCTTCAAGAGGTTCTCTTTGCGCTGGGAGACAATGGTCATCCCTGTGCCATATAAACTGGTGGTCAGTAAACTAAGCGCCAAAAGTCCTGGAATCAAGAAATCAATATAGCGTTGCCCCGGAATCGTCAGAGGAAAGTCCCGGGTTTGGGCTGCTTCATGGCGCCCCAAGGAGGTCTGGAGAAGATCGTTGATGGCGCTGCGCGCGTGCCGGGCCTTGTCGCTGTGCTGGTCAAAATAATAGAAGAGCTTGTCACCATCGGGGCTTACCTCGATAGCTAAGAGGATTTTCCCCTGGGTTATTCCCTCGCTAATTTCAGCCATGCTCCCCACCGTTAGCCGATGAACAGAGGCCTTGCGCAAGCTTTCTTCAACGTGAGGAAAAATATCGCCTGCAGCTACGGCACGGTTGGTTGGTTTAATCAGACCAAGAGCGAAGTGATTTTCTGCTTTATTAGAAAAAGCAAGACCGAGCACCACCATCCATAACAGTGGTAAAAAAAGCACAAAAAACATAGCGGAAGGCTCGCGTTTAAACTCCCGCAGGCGTCCCTTGGTCATTGCTGCTAAGCTCTTAAGTATCATGCTTGTAACTTCCTACCGGTAATCTGTAAAAAAACATCTTCCAGGGTGCTTTGGCGTAGAGCCAGGGAAGCTATTTTTATCTGTAAATGATCAGCAGCACGAATCAGCTGCTGGAGAAAGTCGCTCGCTTGCTCAACCTCTACTTCACAGCGTTCTCCCTGGAGGCGGGCTGGGGCCAACCAGGCAAGCTGTGCGCGTAAGGACGTAAGGTGAGCAGGATCGCTCAGCTCAAAGCTGAGTACCTTTGCTCCACAGTAGCGCTCAAGCAGTTTCTCATAGGTATCCAAGGCAAGGATTTTTCCCCGATCCATGATGGCAATACGATCCGCTAAAGCTTGGGCTTCTTCCATATTATGGGTGGTCAAAACAAGGCTGCGCCCCTCGCCTTTGAGTGTGCAGAGTAGGTCCCAAATATAGCGTCGTGCTTGGGGATCAAGGCCGGTAGTTGGCTCGTCAAGAAACAGTACCTGAGGATTGTTGATGAGCGAACAGGCCAAATAAGCTCGCTGCTTTTGTCCACCCGAAAGATGTTCGAGGCGGGCATGTTGTTTTTCACTGAGATCTAGTTTGGCAAGCAGTACATCAATGGTGACTGGCTGCTGATAAAAGCTCGCAAAAAGTTCGACTGTTTCGCGGACCGTGTATTTTTTGTAGAGGGCGGTCTCTTGGAGTTGTACACCAATCTTTTCGAGTAGTTCCTGGCGATGGCTATCAAGTCTAAGGCCGAGAATTTCAATAGTACCGCTATCGGGGGCGATTAAGCCTTCGAGCATTTCGCAGGTGGTGGTTTTTCCCGCACCGTTTGGACCCAAGATAGCCAAGCACTCGCCCTGGGCGACGCTAAAAGAAATCTCATCGACGGCGATCAGCTCGCCAAAGCGTTTGCTGAGTCCCTCGGCTTTAACGGTTAAGCTAACGGTCAAGTTTTTTGCCAGAATATTGGGGGTCATTAGCGCACCACCAATTTGATTATTTTGATTTTACCGTAGCGCAATATGTAGGTTTTTCCCTTACTTAAGGCGAGTTTTTCCCTATTGACGGGCTGATTGTCAATTTTAAGACCATTCTGCTTAAGGACTCGTCGGGCTTCACCCTTGGAAGGGGCAAAATGCAGGTCGACGGCAAGCTCAAGCAAGTTAATTTCGGGATGTGCAGCATCGAAGCTCAGCTCATGCTCGGCGAGATCTTCAGGGATTTCGCGTTTTGAAAAAAGCTTGGTAAAATGCTCGCGAGCTCCTTGTCCCTTTGCTGCTCCCCAGTAGATGCGTACCAGTTCTTCGGCAAGGTCTTTTTTCGCTTCCATGGGATGAAGGGTACCTGCTTGCACAGCGGCTTTAACGGCGGCTATTTTACTCGCGCCTTGTTGGCTAAGCAGCTGCCAAAAGCGCAGCATATGTTCATCAGAAATCGACATTACTTTGCCAAACATCGTGTCTGGTTCCTCGGTAAGACCGATGTAGTTATCGAGGCTTTTCGACATTTTCTGTACCCCGTCCAGGCCTTCAAGCAGGGGGCAAAGCAAAACACTTTGAGGACGTTGCCCATGTTGACGCTGCAATTCTCGCCCCAAAAGGAGATTAAATTTCTGATCCATTCCCCCTACTTCTACATCGGCTTTGATGTGTACTGAATCATAGGCTTGCAGTAAGGGGTAGAGGAATTCATGGAGATGAATAGGGATTTGTTCGCTATAACGAGTGGCAAAATCTTCACGGGCGATCAATTGTTGGACGGTGCGACTGGCCAGCAACTTAACCATTGCCATCGGGCTGAGTTGGTTAAGCCAATGGCTATTATAGACGACGGTGGTTTTGTTGGGGTCCAAAATTTTGAAGACTTGCTCTTGATAGGTCTGAGCGTTAATTGCGATTTCTTCAGGACTTAAGGGTGGACGCAGTTTATTTCTCCCGGTGGGATCGCCGATTACACTCGTGAAATCACCAATGAGAAAGAATACGCTATGACCAAAGTCTTGAAAACGACGCAGTACATTGATCACCAGCGAGTGCCCCACATGAATATCCGGCTTGGTGGGATCGCAACCTAATTTGATAGTCAGGGCTTGCTGTTGCTCATACGATTTCTCCAGCTTTTCTAAGAGATCGGCTTCGGAGATAATTTCTTCGCAGGCTACTTTGAGTTCTGCAAGTTGTTGCTGAGGTGAAATAGTTATTAGAGCCAATTTGTTTTCTCCAATGATGAAAAGAGCAATTTAGACCAAAAACCCAGCCCTTCAAAGGTAATTGATAGTTTTTATTTCTTTTTTCTTATACCGGGGTTAGAAGTAGGCCCTCATGGTGAAAAAAGTATAAGCAAAACTTCACCTTAAAGGAGTGGCATGAACAAATCGGAGCTGATTGAAAGCGTTGCCCTTAAGGCAAATATTTCCGCCGCCAAGGCTGAAGAATTAGTTGATTTTTTCTTTCAAAGCATGGGCAAGACGCTCGCTCAGGATGGGCGGGTAGAAATCCGTGGTTTTGGTGCCCTTTCCGTCAAGAACTATGAGGGTTATCAAGGAAGAAATCCTCGCACTGGCGAGAAAATCTTTGTTAAAGAGAAACGCCTACCAGTTTGGCGAACTGGTTTGGAATTGAAAAAACGGGTTGATGCCCATCAATCCGAGAAGCGCAGCTTTAAAAAACGCAACCGAGCGGTGTAGCCTTATCATGATTAGGGTTGGCTCTATTCTTGCTCACTGTCTGAAGATTCCATACCGTTAATAGCTCGACGCCGTTGATCGAGTTTCTGTTGAAAAGTTGAGCTGCTCACTGCCTTTTTCTTGCCTCCCTGGAGTTCCACATGGCGTAAGCCTATCCCTTTGCGAATCTCAGCCAAAAGATCTTCTCGTTCAGGTGCGAGCGGCGCAGGAGAGATGTCTTCTCCCTTGGCAGGAGCGACGGAGGTTTTGCTGAGCTCCTTGCTGACTGGAGGAGGAGGTGGTGGTATTGGCGCCGGAGGTGGAGGTGGCGGCGGAGGTAACTTGCCCTTAGGTGGCGCCGGCGGTGGTAGGGCTCCAGAGGGTTTTGCCGTAGGTAAGGGGGCTGGAGCAATCGCTGGTGGTAGGAGAGGAGCAGTCTCTGTGCTTGCTGCGCTTAGGGTCAAAGAGGGTAGTTTTTGCTCCTCTTCCCTTGGCAGGGGGACAGAGCCAAGTACATGGTTGCGAATAAAGGCAGCCATGCGTTCGGCAGCTATTTTATTTATGGCCATTAACTGCTTAAATTCAGCGAGTAGGTCTTCGCTAAACATAAGGCTGGTAGCTAATTTTTCTTGAAATTTTTGCTGGTTCCAGGTTTCATTTAAGCTTAAAAAATAGGGTTCTTGCATATCCGTGATCAGCAGTTCATAAATAGCCTGGCTGAGTAAAGATCGTAGCTGAATCGAACTGAGGCTGTGTTCGGGGTAAAAAAGCTGGCCTTGGTTAGTGAGGATTATTTCGTCGTAATAGAGAGTCACTTGCTTGGAAAATGCGCGCAGAAATTTTTTGAGCCCGGCAAAGGAATTTATCTGAGTGAAGCGTGTGGCTAGATCGCTCATAGAGCCTGATTGTAGGGGGGGATTGGCCAAGACAAATTCATGAAGTTTCGTGCTTATTTCGTTGCTTCGCGGATGATTGATTTGCCTAAACTCGTTGCCATAATTAATGGCAATAAACATTAAATAATCTTGCCAGCGGCTTTTGATATTATCGACGGTGGCAATAAATGATTTGATTGGTCCGGCTTGATAGTAACGACTAAGACACTCGCTGTTTTCTGCTTCTATTTTTCGTTTAAAAGAGGTGGCGCCAGAGCTATGGATATCCCGACCTAATAAATGAAAGGGGCTCTTTGCTATTATGCGCCGACATTCTTGTTCTAGAAAAGATAGGGTTTCACTGCTTACTCGGTAGTTTGAGGTTTTATGATCATAGCGGGCTAGTACCGGGCTGATTTCAAGATTTTTATAAAAAGGGAGGCTGGTATTGCCTTGATGGGTAAAACCAAATGTTTTTCTCACGGTACTGCAATAGACTTTTAACTGGTAGAGAGGCTCATGGGGGTCTTCCATAGAGGCAAGGCCCAGCTGCGAGACAAGGACCAGGGAACAAAACAGACTCGTTGCCTGAGCAAGACAAAATGTGCGCTTCATAACCAGCCCTCTTCGAGTGTTCTCTAAGAGCTTTTATAAGATTGGCGATGAGATGTGTTTAAACGGGGAGATTAATGTTTGCTAATTGCTGGCGTAGATCCTGCAAAACTTCTTCCATAATAATTATTTCCCAATGATCGCCCTTAAGATTGCTTTGCAGTGAGGTAAGCCAAGCGTTTAAAGCTTGTGAATAGGCTTCGGCGCTTTCAGCACGCGAGTGATGGAAGTCTTGGCGTAGATACTCCAGCCACTCTGCTTGAGTTCGACCTAAGAGATTGACCAAACGATTTAATTTGCAGGTAGCTTCTTCATCCTGCCAGCCGCCGGAAATACGAAAGGGAAAGTTATCGCGGTCGCTACGATGCAACCAAATATTGGCATTGTTCGCTACTTGGACCACATAATAATCTGAGGGCTTAGCTCCGTGGAAGCCATCAGGTCTTTTCCAGATTACCTTCATCGAACCCACTTCACTCTCCTAAGCGATTTTTCGTATACTGTATCGCTTGACAAAATCTACCAAGGATTTGCGCAACTCTCCGGCCATGCCCTCGAACTGTACGCCCATGCCAGGGGTGAGATTTTTGCGGCCAGCCACCGCTTCTTGTACCCAAATTACCCGCCCCGAGGTGGTGATGGTTTCCTTGCTATCGGGAATGGTAAAGGTAAGTTCAAGAGTCGAGCCGAGCGGGCGGGGTGCGCCGGTCTCAATAAAAACACCTCCCGCGCCGAGATCTTTGCAGAAATCAAAGAGATAACTGCCGTCCGCTTTGTAATCGACGAGTAGTTGAATGGGAATGCGTTCACCTTCTACGCGTTCCTCCTGCTCTGGCACATTGAGGTTTTTTTTCATTTGTTTCATTAAGGTAACTCCTTCCGTCGTTAGGCCTCCGGGCGCCTCTAGGTTTTCTCCCGCGCTCGCACTCTTGCTCTTGCTCTCAATAACTTCGCTACATATAAATTATGCTCTCGCAGCGTTTTTGCAAAATGATGTTTTCCGTTTTTGTCGGGCAGCAGCACATAGTACATATATCCCTCAGTACTTGGTTTAAGTACAGCAGCAAGCGACGCCGAGGTCGGGGAAGCGATGGGGCCGGGGGGCAAACCGCGGAAGATACGTGTATTATAGGGATTGTCTCGGTCTTTTAAATGAAATGTTTTCAAGCTGCCATGATAGTCCTTGCTGCCGTAAATTACCGCTGCATCGATTGCAAGGGGAATGTTTGCCTGAAGGCGTCGCCATATCACCTCAGCGATAAGTTCCCGCTCTTCGTCAAGGTCGGTTTCTTTTTCTATCATCGAGGCAAAGGTTACCGCTTGATAGAAACTTAAACCGCGCGCTTCTACCTGCTGCTGATAGTCTTTTGGCAAGCGATTCATAAACTCTTCTGCAAAAGTACTGAGCACTTCTTGCGCGGAGGGATGTTCTTCGTAGAAATAATAAGTTGCCGGATAGAGAAAGCCCTCGAGGCTTGGCCCTTGGAGATGTAACGAGGCAATAAATGCAGGGTTGTGGGCAAGTTGCCAGAGAGGCTCATAACTACTGAGCTTAAACTCGACCATTCGCTCAAGAATTTGTTTGAGGTTATAGCCTTCGGGAATAATGAAGGTTAGCACTGGTTTTTGATGACTAGGACCAAGAATTAGGACGTTAAGCACCTGCTCGGGGCTCACCGCCTCAGTAAAATGGTAGGTTCCAGCTTGGATCTTATGAAAAATTCTTTGCGCCTTTACCCAAAAAAGAAAGTAATTCCCGCTGTCG
>JAHFAI010000034.1 GCA_023250635.1 Deltaproteobacteria bacterium
CCTGAGGAGCAAAGCGACGAAGGATCTGTCACGTGATATCCGGATGTTATGTGAAAGATCCTTCCTCACTGCGTTCGTCAGGACACGGCGCTGGCGCTTTCGCGCCAGCGCCGTGTTACATTTTGCTGGCAAGATAGTGCTCAAGCCCAAGCTTGTTAATAAGCCCCAATTGCTGCTCGAGCCATAGGGTATGGTCTTCCTCTGAATCAACGAGGATTTGCACCAGCATTTTGCGTGTACCAAAATCCTCCACTGATTCACACAGAGCGATGACTTTGCGCAATTTATTAACTACGCGGATTTCGAGAGCCAAATCGCTTTGCAACATTTCTACGACGTTCTCGCCAATGGCAAGCTTAGCGCGGGAATTTACCGCAGGTGTGCCCTCAAGAAACAAGATCCGCTGGATTAACAGCGTTACATGCAGTTTCTCGTCGGCTGATTCATGATCAGCCCGCTCAAAAAGCTTGGTATAGCCCCAATTTTCATACATACGTGAATGTACAAAATACTGATCGATTGCGGCGAGCTCTTCGCTGAGCAATGCATTCAGCTGATCGATAACTTGCTTGTTGCCCTGCATAGGTCCACCTTTATCTCTATTAGCAAAATAAGCACTCAAAAACATAGCGCCGCCATAAAAAACGCCGGCTCTTGCGCGAACCTATAGGAAGCTCGGATAAATAGCTAGCTTATTAACTGAGGAGAGCGGCGGGCTTCTTGGGTCAAGCGATCTTGGAGGGTGAGTAAACCGGCGATGCAGGCTTCGGGGGTGGGGGGACAACCTGCCACATAAATATCCACGGGAATAATCCGATCGACTCCTTGTACCACATGATAAGCGCGGTAAAATCCACCGCTGGCAGCACAGGCGCCCATTGCCATCACCCATTTGGGCTCGGTCATTTGCTCGTAGACCTTCTTAATAACCGGTGCCATTTTTTCGGTAATGGTTCCCGCAACCACGAGCAGATCTGCTTGCCGAGGAGAAAAACGCACCACCTCAGCTCCAAAACGGGCAATATCATATTTAGGACCGAGCACCGACATATACTCAATGCCGCAGCAAGCAGTACCAAAAATATAGGGCCACATTGAGTGTTTACGCGACCAGGCCAACAAATCCGTCAACCGAGTAGTAAAAAAGAAATTATCAACCGCGTGGCTTAATGATTCCCTCATCATGCTTACTCCTACAGGTCTAACAATCGGCAAGCCAGGAGACCTTATCCTTCGAGCATATAGCACGTTTGCCCCCCTGTTCCCATAAATTATTCCCCAAACCACCAGAGCTAATCAAGGTGAGCTTATTTTTCGCAGGTTTTTTACCGCAGCGAGATCTGCTCTTAGGAAAATTTAACTGTTGCTGGTGGCGACGCCCAATAGTATAAATTGACAATAATTTCCTCGAACTAGAGCAATAAGAGCATTTTGGTATTCACAATCATGGGAGTATGGCGATGGGCAAACAGGTTTTTACCCTCAACGTGCAAATAGAGATTGATTCACCTGAAATGGCAGACGGTGAGTCGGGCGCCGAGCTCAAGATCTCACCAGAAAGCCTCCATTCGTTAATCTCTCATCTCCGCGATGAACAACTCGCTGATGTGGAAGAATTTAATGCCGCTGAATTTGACAGCGCTTTACGAAAAGCTAACGAAATAAACAGTATTCTTGCCAAGGTAGAAGCCTTGGTTGATTATGAACTGAGCGAAGACTGCGACGACGACGAATAACCGCCCCCATTCCCTTAGCCCATTCTTTTCTTGAGCCCTCGGGGCCTTATGCCCAGACAAGCAAAAATCTACTACAGGTTTTGAGGTGGGTAGCGTACAACCATGGGCGAGCTTCATTGACGCAAACCACCTAGGGTGAAGGATCTATAATGAAGGTAGCCACGACCACGCCGCAGCGCACCCCCGTGATTATTGATGGGGTACGCACCCCTTTTATGCGTAGCCACAAAGCCTATGATGCGCTTTCTGCCTACGAATTGGGACGTCTTGCCTTGCAAGGGCTGCTGGCAAAAACGCGCCTCGACCCCGGCGCGGTCGAGCAGCTGACCATGGGCACCGTAATCCACGACCCCACCGCCTCCAATATTGCCCGTGAATGCTTATTAGGAGCAGATCTCCCCGCTGCTATTCCCGCATTTACCGTCTCCCTCGCCTGTATTTCCTCCAATGTTGCCGCCACCACCCTCGTCGACATGATCAATCTTGGACGGATTGAGGTGGGAATATTTTCGGGAGTCGACACCTGTTCTGATCCACCAATTCGCGTTTCCGGAAAAATGCGCCGAGTCCTGGCCCATCTTGGGCAGATGAAGGGTCCCAAAGATATGGGTAAACACTGGCCGCTACTGAGCACGGTCCGTCCCCGAGATTTCAAACTGGACATTCCTCAGGTGGTGGAATTTTCTAATGGCAAATCCATGGGTCAGGGAGCTGAATATCTAGCCCGGCAAAAATCGGTAAGCCGCGAACAATGCGATGGCTACGCCCTGCGCAGCCATCAGTTAGCCGCCAAGGCTCAAGCTGCAGGAATCTTCACCGACTATATCGTACCGGTTTTTATCCCCCCGCATTTTCGTCCCCTGGCGAGCGATGATGGGCCACGGGGAGATTCCACCCTTGAACAACTGGCCAAACTACGCCCGGCATTTGACCGTTATTTTGGCGTATGTACCGCGGCGAATTCCTCGTTCCTCACCGATGGCGCCGGAGCGGTGTTGCTGATGAGTCAAGAGCGAGCCCAACGAGAAGGACTCTCGGCCAAGGCCATCATTCGCGACTATATTTACCGCGCAGGAGAGGCCCATCGCGAAATGCTCTCCGGGCCTGCTCTCACCATTCCTCTGCTCCTCCACAAAAACGGGCTCAGCATAGCTGATATTGGGGTATGGGAAATTCATGAGGCCTTTGCCGCCCAGATGGTAGCTAATCTCGCCTATATGAAAGATGATGCCTTTGCCCAACAGCGCCTCGGACTCGAGCGCGCCCCGGGGGAAATACCCCTCGAAAAGATCAACTCCTGGGGCGGATCCCTTGCCCTAGGTCACCCCTTTGGCGCTACCGGAGCCCGTTTACTTTACACCGCAGCTGAACGCCTTCAACGTGAGCAATGCCGATTTGCGGTGGTTTCTGGTTGTGCGGCGGGTGGTCATGGTTCCGCAATCTTATTAGAAAACCCCGATGCGTAGTTGAGTGGGAAACCGGAAGAAAGGAACAATCACAATGCAAGACTCGCCCAGTGCGCTTCAGCAGATTAAACTACACTTGCCAAGTATCCGCCTCGAGGTTATTGACGAGATTGCCCTGGTCATCTTCGACCAGGAAGGCAAAAAAGTTAATACCCTCAGCACCAGCCTCAGCCCCCAATTTGAAGAGGTTATTCACTACCTCAAAAGCAGCCTTACGAGTAAGGCGGTGGTGATTATTTCGGGGAAAGCAGATAATTTTATAGCCGGGGCCGATATAGGCGAACTCCTTGCCGCCTCGGGAAGCGACGAAGCCCAACTATTCAGCCAAAACGGCCAAAAGCTATTTCGCCAATTGGCACAATTGAAGCAACCAGTAATCGCCGCTATTCATGGCGCCTGTCTCGGAGGAGGGCTCGAACTCGCCCTCGCCTGTGATTATCGCATTGCCAGCGATAGCCCCAAGACCAGCTTTGCCCTGCCCGAAGTGCTGTTAGGTTTACTTCCCGGTGCGGGCGGCTGCCAACGTCTGCCACGAAAAATCGGTTTGACTAATGCCCTGCCGATGTTGCTCAGTGGTGCCCCGCTTAATCCTCGCAAAGCCCTCTCCTTAGGGCTGGTTGATTACCTAACTTTTCCAGAAAATCTCCGTGATTTTGCCATCAGCGTCGCCAAGCGATTGCTGGCCGAACCAACTTTGTTCAAACGCAAGAAAAAACGAAGCCTGACCAGCATGATGGAATCTCTCCCCTGGGGACGAGATTTCATCCTCAAAAAAGCTCGCCAGCAGGTACTCAAGAAAACTCGCGGTCTTTACCCTGCCCCCGAAGCGATTATTGAAGTAGTCGCTTATGGTCTCAAGGAAGGCATGGATAAGGGAGAAGGCAAGGAATCGGAAGAGTTTGCCCGCCTCTCCCAAAGCGAGCATTTTCGTAGTTTAGCCTCCCTGTATTTTGCTCAGAGCGATCTCAAGAAGAACCGTTTTGGCCAGCCTGAACATCCAACCGAGGTGCTCGGGGTACTGGGAGCGGGACTAATGGGAGCGGGAATTGCGGGGGTAAGCATCCAAAAAAACTTCCGTGTACGTCTTAAAGACCTCTCCCTCGACAGTCTCGGTAAGGGGGAAAAATACGTCTGGGAAATGCTTAAACCCAAGATTCAGCGCAAGAGCCTGAGTAAATTTAGCGCTGAACAGATGTTTGCCCGCCTGCAAGCCCAGATTACCTATGAGAATTTTCAGCAGTGTGGGCTGGTAATCGAAGCGGTTTTTGAGGATCTCGAACTCAAGAAACGCATGCTTGCTGAACTCGAAGCCGTCTGTCCTGCCGACTTTGTTTTTGCCAGCAACACCTCGGCGATTCCCATCTCAGCAATTGCCGCCGGCTGTAAACATCCGGAAAACGTGGTGGGCATGCACTATTTTTCTCCCGTACCACAGATGCCCCTCCTCGAGATTATCGTCACGAAGCAAACCTCGCCGCGAGCGGCGGCGCTTGCCGTGGATGTGGGAATACGCCAGGGAAAAACCGTTATCGTCGTCCACGATGGTCCCGGTTTTTATACCACCCGGATTCTTGTTTCATTCATGGACGAAGCCGCTGAAGTCTGCCGCGAAGGCGTTTCTCCCCTACGTCTTGATGCGCTAATGCAAGAATTTGGTTATCCCGTTGGCCCCATGACCCTTATTGATGAGGTGGGGATCGATGTTTCCTTCCACGTAGCCAAGGAGCTCGCTGAGCAACTGGGGCCACGAGTAAGCTCAGGAGATACGCGTGTACTTGCTGAACTCCTGGCGCGCAAGAGCTTTGGCAAAAAATCCGGCTCAGGCTTCTATCTCTATAACCACAAAAAACTCAGCCTTGGACAAAAACTCGGCTTACAAAAGAAGCCGAAGAACAAGGTGCTTAATCCCTTTGCCGAAGAGCTGCTTAAAAAATTTCAATCCACCCCTGCCCACGCCAGCAGCGATGATGATATCAAAAAACGCCTTGCTTATCGGATGATCAATGAAGCGGTGTTTTGCCTGCAAGAAGGCATTCTCGATCGTCCCCTCGACGGGGATGTGGGAGCGGTATTTGGCCTGGGCTTTCCCCCATTTTTGGGGGGACCATTTCGCTATATCGACACCATCGGCGCACGAAAATTTGTCGACGAACTCCAGCGCTTAGTAGAGATTCGTGGGGAGATTTTCAAACCCTGCGCGCTACTCGATGAATACGCGCGCAGCGGCAAAAAATTTTATGAGTCAAACAGCAGTGAATGAGGCGCCTGCCAACTGCTGCCGACCTGGACGAACTACTTTGACCCCCTGGCTAGCAAGTGCGGCAAGCAGCTCCTGCTGAGCCTGGGAAAATCCCTCGAGCAACAGACAATTGACTAAGGTTTTAAGTTCACGATCATATTGATTCAGTGCTTCCAAAAGCTTGGCTAAACGAAAACTTTCAGCGCGATTACCGAGCAACAGCGCGCAAAAAAAAGCGGTCTTATACCCTAAAAAATTCTCTTCGCTTCCCTCCAAAAAGACGAGAAGTACATCCCAGGCTGCGCAAACAACCCCCCGCAAGAGCAATTCTCGGGCAAGTTTCACCCGGGCAGGCAGATAACCGGGATTGTGCTTTACCCCCCAAGCGAGTAACTCCATGGCCTCGCCCCGGCGATGGTGATGTTTGAGGAGCTCGCTTAAGGGCAAAAACCCGAGTCCCTGTGGCTCTGCACAAAAGCGAACGATGGCTTTTTTTTCATGGGAACTCAGCCTCAGTTCAGCAAAAAGACTCTCCCACTGCTTCATTGCCCACCCCCCCCCACACTGCCGCCGCTTGCTGGGGTCGTAGGCACAGTTCCCGGATCCATGGTAATTCCCATTACTCCGCTGAGCGAGCCTGAGAAAATACCCAGCTTCATCGTATTCGCCTCACTTCGGCAAAGAGGGCGAATATTAAGCGAGCCGACCCCACAGGTATCGGTACACCACTCGTCGCTTACTGTTTCGACGCCCTGAAAATCAGGGCGAGGATCGCTATTAGTATTTCCGCCTTGGCCCTGCATCAAAAGGGGATAAAAACTAATTCCTGAAACCGGCTGCCATAAACCTACCTCGCCTCCACCGCCAGTAGCAGAACCACCACTGCTACCACTGCTGCTACCATCGGTGCCTGCTTCTGCCGGTAAAGCTGTATACTTTTTTTCAATCACAAAACGAATGGGGAGACTTTGTTGATACGCTTGTTCGACGTTACCGTAACAGTTAAGGCTGATGTCGCTAGGGGAGAGAAAACGTATGCGCATATCTTTATTTGCCAGACGGGTTGACTCACATGATTTTCGGCATGTTCCGGGAGAATTACTGGGGTCAGCCTCAGTGCCACAGCTGAGGGCAAAACCCCCAACCATATGCAATATCAGTAAAAATATCTTCATTGCCCTACCTACCAATCTACTCTGCTGATGCGTCAAGATTCTTTGGAGCTTTATCAGCTTTTTTTTCTGAATTTTCGGCCATTTCTTCTCTAAATTTCTCTTCGCTAAGATCTAGATCAGCCCCGATAATCGTCGGGGTCACCAAAATAATCAGTTCGCGTTTATTCTCACTGGTAACCTTCGATCTAAAAAACCAGCCAATTATAGGAATTTTTGAGATTATCGGAATTCCCGTATCCGTTTGATTTGAATCCACAGAATTAATCCCGCCAATCACTGCCGTCTCATTATTACGACGAATCAAATTGGTAACCAAATTGCGGAGATTTTTATTAGCAGCAGCGCTTCCCTGCACCGCAGGAATAGGAGAGGCGCTTTCAACCTTAATCTCCATTTTGACGGAGCCATCTGCGGTAATATGTGGGGTAATTTCTATTTTAAGGGTATAGCGAACCGAAGACATCTCATTGCGGCCATTGCCCTGAGGAATGGGAAAGAATTCTTCTTGGCCAACCTCGATGGTGGCTGCTTGATTATTGAGGACGATAAAGGAATTATTCTGCAGGGTTTTCGAATTTCGTTGAATCTCCGACATTCGCAGGCGTAAATCAAGCTCAAAAGCGTTATTGATACTGCCAAAATGAAAGTCAGCGGCGCCGCGATTAGAGAGATTGCTCGGGGCAATGCCCGTGTCCACTGAAAATGCCGAGCTCATGCTATTGGGAAAGGGCAAGTTACCAAAGCCCCCGCCGGTCCCCTGATCATTACGATAGGGAGCTCCCCAATTGATCCCTAAATCCCTATTGTTTTTGCGAATAACTTCAACTATCCGAGTTTTAATTTTTACCTGCGGTGTCGGCAAATCGACTCGAGCGATCAGGGTTTTAATCTTTTTGAGATCAAAAGGAATGGCCTCAATAATAATCGAATTCGTACGTTTGTCGGCTTGCACTTTAATATGACGATCATCATCACTTTTAGGCAGCATGGTTTGAATTACTTTAACCACCTCGTCGGCATCAGAATAGGAGAGCTGATAGACAAAAGCTTGAGTAGCCATGCTGCTAGCTTCAGCTTTTTTATTGAGTTCTCGTTTTTTCTTTTCTTCGAGGATTGCGCTTAAATCATCGATGCGAGAAATCCCGCTTTTCAAGGGAATAATCCCCAGGGATTGGGAATACAAAATCGCTTCAAGAGCTTGATCCCAGGGGACCTGATGCAGAGAGATACTAATTTTTTTCTCCCCAACAGCTTCGGGAAAGATAAAATTATTAGAACTTTCTGCTGAAATAATTTTAATTATTTCTTTAAAGCGAGCTTCTTTGAAGACAAAGTCCAAGAGCTTGGTGCTGGTTTTGCTGCGAACAGCAGAGGAGCTTTTTCCGTTAGAGGGAAGCATTTTTCCGCCTTCAGGCAGGCTATTTTCCTCAGTCTCTGCAGCTGCTGCGCTCGGTAGCGGCGTCTGAACTATACCGTTGTCTTCCTCTTCGCCACCAAAGGTAAAACCATCATCACTACCCCCTGCACTTACTGGACCTTTGGCTCCTCGTGCGAGACCAAGAAACAGGCATCCCTGTAACACCACCAGCATTCCTATTTCATACAACTTCACGCTCATAGTGATCGTCTCTAGTCGTTATTAATCAAGAACTGAAAATCCTCAAAAATTCCAACTCCAGCCGAGGTAGTTATATTCTGTCGTACCATAAGGGAATCATCCTTAATGGTAATCACCGTGCCTTGACGATCACCGATGCTATCGCCCACTTTGACGATTACCCCCTCCTCACTCGGGGTAAGAATGAGAGCTTTACGCAGGCCATCCTTTGCGGTCCAGGTGCCGACCAGGGAATAGTCCGCCAGCGGAAAACCCTTAAGGGAATTTGCCTCGTTACCTGCTCCCCCGGGAGAGCGTTGATAGTTTCCATCACGCACAAAAGGATCAGCTAATTGAAATGAGTCATAATGGTAGTCAAAAACCTCTTGCTTGAGGGTTTCCTCTTTCCCAAGGCTCGCTGCAGTAATTTCTACAAGCGGCTGAGGAGCTGGTTCTGCCCTTGTTAGGCGGCTCACCGTAAGCATCACGAGAACAATCGAGGTTTTCATCTCACTCCTCCGGGAATACCTGCTGCCGGTAAGGCCGCAGCGGCTGAAGAATTGGCTGGGGGAGATAGGGTAGCGGTGGGCTGCGAGATATTTTCGGGATTTTGATGGGACGAAATTTCGGCTAATTCTTCCTTCGAGGCAGCACGAAAAGCAATTATTTCCGCTGAAGCCTTCAGCTGTTCTTGATTTTTTACGGCTGAAAATTTTTTCTTTTTTACAATTTTATCAGCTTCTTTTTCTCCCCCTTCATTGCTTAAGGAAATATTCTGGACATGAAAGAGTAAATTAAGGTGCACTAAGCGATCAAAAAATATTGCCAGATGAGTATAGCTGCCGCTCAATTCAATCGTTATAGGAATCTTAAAATACTGAAAAGGAGTAGCACTCAACAGCGCTTCTCCTGGGGAAAATTTGTGCAAATTAACCCCGGTATTTTGCGCAACCAGAGTGGTTTCGGTCAAGATTTGGTCAATAGAAACACTTGCTGGCAAGGATTTTTGCCCGAGTATAATCCTTGCTTCGAGATCAGATACTATTTGCTCCATTGCCGGTAATTTTTCTGCCTGACTTCTCGCTGTATGAAGCTTTACCTCGGTGGTATCACGCTCGCCAGTCGCCGTCTCGAGTTGCTCTTGCAGCTCGGGAATAGTATTAAAGTAAGCAGCAACTAAGCTGAGGAGAAGCAAAGCGCCACCCCAGGCTAGGCGCTTTGCTTTGCTCAATTGTCGATACCAGCTTACCAAGCGAGGGAACATGGAAATTCTCTCAGATTAGGAGCTACTGTTTTGCTCAGCTTGCTCTTGATAGATTATTTGTAAATCATAGTGTACCAGTGGATGCCCATGGTTAGTTTCCTTGCTTACTGCCTGTTCGCTACCAACTTCCGAAAGTTGGTGTAAATTGACTTTAATAAATTCTATTTTTGTTGCCCCTGCTGAGTGCTCTCTCGATAATTTGCGGCTGCTATTGAGTGCGGCGATGAACTGGGCAACCAAGAGATTATCGTAGCTTTCTCCTGCAAGAATAAGACTTGAATCTGCGGTCTGTTCCTTAATATTTTTGAACCACAAGCCCTCTGGTTTAAGCTTCTGTAGCTGCTCCAAGAGAATAACCGGCCGATAACGAGGAACCCTAGCAGTAGTGATATGTTCAAGGGAAACGAGCTGATCACGCAGATTTTCTGCTTGGCGCGTTTTGGCTAAAAAACGGTCGATTTTAGGTTGTAAGGACGAAATTTCTCCTTGCATAGCCGCGGTTTCCTGATGCAGAGATTCAATTTTATCTTTGTACTGATTCACATAGAACAGAAATAATAAACTTGCCGCTCCCCCTATTCCGAGGGCGATAAGCAAATCAGGAATATACCAGCGCTTATTTTCTAATTCCTCAAAGGGAACCAAATTGATGGTAAGCACCTATACCCCCTGACCCACAGCTTCTTCTTCGCGTAGAGCAAGCCCCATCACCGTCGTGTATTGGGCGGGATATTTGTTGAGCAGAGCAGATGAAGCTTCCTTGACCACGGGAATTTTGGCAAAAGGATCAACAATGGTAATGGTCGCACCAATTTTTTCGCTCAGCGTTCCTACTAAGTTATAAACGTAGGAAGCAAGCCCCGCCAAAAAAATCCGTTTAACCCGCAGCATCGGTGGGGCAAGGCTTGTGGTTTGGAAGAAAAAATCCATAATAAGCTCTATTTCAGCGCATAGTTGCCCGTTACCGAGCTTTATTGCTGTTTCTAAGCTACCACTTACGGTGCTTGGATCATCGCAGCCAGCCAGCAGAAGAGTAGAAGCCTGATCAGCAGGAATAGCCAAGGAATCAGCAATAGTATTTATATAGGTATTAAAACCAAAGGCGATCTCTCGTGAATAGAGATATTGTCCTTCACCGACAAACACCACCTGGGTAGTATTTGTAGAAATGCTGATTAAGGAGCTCAGCTCGTTAAGCGGACCATAGCTATATTCAAGGATGTTCAATTGCGCAAATATATCGCAATCGATGATTCTCACCCGGCAACCTATTTTTTTAAGTACCGAAATATATTGGTCTACCACCGTTTTTTTGGCGCCGACCAACAACACTGCTGTTTCGTTAGCATTGGCTGTGTTAGTCAGGGTTTTCCAGGTAAAATACAGGTCCTGGAGATCATGTTGAAACTGCTGCTCAGCTTCTATTTCCACCAACTCTGCCAGGTCGACACCCGCTGCCGTGGGAATCTTTACCAGGCGAATAACTACTGCGCTGCCTTCCAGAGCCAGGGCTACTTTTCGTCCGCGTAGCGACAGTTTAAGAGACTTAAAGAGGCTTTTTAGCTGAACGACAAGGCCAGCCTCATCTTTAAGCACTCCCTGTTCAAACAAGCCCTGGGGTAATTTGAGCGCACCAATGGTTTTTATCTGCTTCTTTTGACTGCCCGAAAGCTCCACCAGCCTGAGGTCAGCCGAACTAATTTCGATGCCGGTGATGTTGGACTTTGCAAACATAGGTCTCTTCTCTACGGAAAGATCCTTAACTCATTTTTTACTGCCCTTCGCCTCAGGTCAATGGGAGGGGCTAGGTAAATTATGCCGCTAGTGCAAGGGACTGGAGGAGATTTTCCTTGCAAAAATCAGCATGCTTGGCCAAAATGCTCCAGACCCTCGCACAGGCATGCCGGTCTTTTATTTAAACCACCATAATAGGTTAACGCGTGCAGAAATCGATAATCTGCCATAGTTGTCATTACCAATGGACGGTTGAACTGCCTATCAGTCGACGAGATGAATGCCCCCAGTGTCACCAAGATGCTAAAGTTTGCCTCAACTGTATTTTTTATGATCAAACTGCCTATCATCACTGCCGAGAAGCAGAAGCCGACTGGGTTAAGGAAAAAGACCTAGGGACTTTCTGCAGCTATTTTCAGCCTCGTGGTGAATCTAGTGCATCGGCAGACCATGCCCAAGAAGAAGCTCTCGCAAAGCTTAAGGCTTTATTCGGCGATAAATAATTTTTAGCTCTCAGAGGATCAACAGCTATGCGCTATAATTCGGTACTGGAAACAATCGGTAATACACCGCTTATTCGTTTGCAGCGGGTGGGGCGAAAACTTGCCTGCAATCTCTATGCAAAATGCGAATTTTTTAATCCCGGTGGTTCGGTCAAAGATCGCATCGGTATTCGGATGGTAGAACAGGCCGAAGAAGAGGGACGGATCAAACCGGGGGACACCTTGATTGAACCGACTTCGGGTAACACCGGCATAGGTATTGCCTTAGCAGGAGCTGTCAAGGGCTACAATGTGATCATCACCATGCCCGAAAAGATGAGCCGTGAAAAACAGGTTATCCTTGAATCCTTAGGGGCAAAAATTATTCGTACTCCCAGCGAAGCAGCCTGGGACTCGCCCGAAAGCCATATTAGTGTAGCGCAAAAGCTCTGTGCCGAGCTACCCAATGCTCATATTCTCGACCAGTACAGCAATGAGCACAATCCCCTAGCTCATTATCACGGTACTGCAGCAGAGATTCTCCGTGATCTCGATGGTAAAGTCGACATGGTGGTCATCGGCGCCGGTACGGGGGGTACCATCACTGGCTGCGCCAAGCGTCTTAAAGAAGCTAATCCCCAGTGCCTGGTGATCGGCGCAGATCCCGTTGGCTCGATTCTCGCCGGTGGCTCCTCTGTTGGTAGCTACAAAGTTGAGGGCATTGGCTACGATTTTATTCCCCAGGTGCTTGATCTGGAGTGCATCGATCGTTGGGTAAAAACCGATGATCGCACCTCGTTTTTGCTCGCTCGTCGTTTGATTAGCGAAGAAGGCCTCCTCTGTGGAGGCTCCTCGGGGGCAACCTTGTTTGCTGCTTTGCAGGAAGCAAGCAAGTTACCGGCAGGGGCGAACTGTGTGGTCTTGCTCGCCGACGGAGTGCGTAATTACCTCAGTAAGTTTGTGGACGATAAGTGGATGCGTGAAAATCGCTTTACCCCTCTGCAAAGCCTGGCGGGCACCATCGGTGATTTTCCGGGGTTTAAGCAGAAGAAAGAGCTGCTTACTTTTAATGTCAATGCAGATATAACCACCGCAATTACGGTTATGCGAGAAAAAGGCTACTCACAAATTCCGGTAGTGGGCGAAGAAGGCGGCCTCCTTGGGGTACTATATGAGAAGCATCTGTTGGAGAGCGTTATTTCCGGACAAATCGAGCGGGGGACTACCAGGGTCTTTGAATTGATGGCGCGGATGGTCTCTACGGCGAGCAAGGATACTCCCCTCACGGCACTCCAGGAATTGCTTTTAGCTGAGGATTGTGTGGTGGTGGTAGATGAACGACGGCGCCCGCTGCAGATTGTCACCAAAATCGATTTGGTTGACTGGTTGAGCCAGCTCTAGGAACTGTGACGCCTTATTTCTTACGGAGAATAAACGCCCCGAAACCGTCCATACCTTCTTTGTTATCAGCAAAAACCAGAAAGAGCTGCTCGCGAGTCTGATATTTTTTGTAATAATCAGGAAGCCGCGGCCCGGGGTGAACCACTTCAACGGCATCGCCAAATTCGGCTTTTGCCCATTCAAGCTGGGCTACCGTCTCTTCGAGCTCAAAAGAACACACCGAGTAAATTAATTCGCCACCAGGCGCTAGCATAGCAAACGCGTGACTAATCAAGATGCGCTGCTTTTTTACCACCTTGTCCACAAGAGAGGGATTCTTCTGCCACTTTCCTTCAGGATGGCGGCGAATAACTCCAAGGCCAGAACAAGGCGAATCAAGCAAAATGCGATTCACTGGAGCAGCGGGGTTATAGTCAAGAAAATCCTGCTCGATTAACTCGGGCAGGGCAAAGCCCAAACGGACAAAATTCTCGCGCGCGCGCTCAAGTTGCGCGGCTGATGAGTCAATGCCGATCAAGGTGGCATTGCCCTTGACCAACTCATACAGGTGACTCAGCTTACCCGCTGGACCACAACAAGCATCGATAATCACTTCGCCTTCTTGGGGGTCAACGAGCAAACCGATGATCTGTGATACCTCATCCTGAACGGTAAAATAGCCCTGCTGAAACAAACTACCGCTACTAAAATCAGGGGACTGTTTTAGGCGAATACTGGTCCGCAGGGTGCGCTGCTCAGCATGATTTTTTTCTTCACGCAGTATCATATCCCGCAAAGCAGAACTCGCCTCTAACGAGGTCTTGAGGGAGTTGATGCGCACACTGTAGGGGGGCGGCTGATTATTCGCCGCTAACATAACTTTAAGCTTTTCAAAATTAAAACGTCGTGACCACCGACTGATCATCCACTTGGGGTGAGCATACTGCATCGCGAGATATTCAACCGGTTGTTTTTCTTTGTCCGGCTTAGGAAAATACGCCGCCCGCCGAGCAATGGAACGGAGAATACCGTTCACAAAACTCACCGCATTGGCTTGTTGCTTAACGCGAATATACTCAACGCTTTCGTTGACGGCAGCGCGATCAGGAATGCGGTCCATGTAGAAAATTTGGTAGGTACCGAGAACCAGCGCGGCGCGAATTTCTGGGCTTGCCTTGCTCAAATCGCGATTCGCGGTTTTTTGCACAATCCACAAGATTTTCGAGTACCAGCGCAGGCTCCCGTAGAGAATCTCCACCACGAGATTTCGGTCGAGGCGCTTGAGGGGGATCCCCCCGCGCAGAGCCACCTGCCGATCGATCGCCGTCGCAGCTTCTTGGTTATGTTCCATCACTTGAACAAAAGCATCGTAGGCGATTTCGCGAGCGGCAGTGAGCTTGGTCATCTAGCTTTTAGCTTTCTCAGAAGCTGCTTCTTGGGCCAGGTTAAAGGCATCAGCAAAAGCAGTTTTTGGCTCAGCCACGGTGGTAAGGTATTCTTTTAACTGATCCCCTTCGAGACCCTGCATATGCGCTTTACGAGAAAGCGAGAAGCGGCGCTCATCGGTGTCACTTGCCAAGACGATAAACTTGACATGATCACCAACCTTAAGCACTGAACCAGGTTTATCAACTTGCTTCACATCGATCTCGCTGACGTGGATCATACCTTCCACCCCATCGGTCAATTGTACGAAGGCACCGAAGTCAGTCAACTTGGTCACTTCGCCTTCACCTTCTTTACCAGGAATAAACTGCTTAGAAGCCATGATCCATGGATCATCGCCCAGCTGCTTAATACCAAGGGAGAATTTCTCGCCTTCGGTGTCGATTTGGAGAATCTTGGCTTCTACCGAATCGCCTTTTTTGTAAAGATCGCCTGGATGCTTAATGCGTTCAGTCCAGCTGATATCAGAGATATGAATCAAGCCATCGATGCTTTCTTCAATACCGATAAAGATACCGAAATCAGTGATATTGCGGATTTTACCGCGAATAATATCGCCAACCTGGTATTTTTCCTTAACGATTTCCCAAGGATTGGGCTCCATTTGCTTCATCCCGAGGCTGATGCGACGGGCATCACGATCGATAGCGAGGACGACCACATCCACTTCATCGCCAATGGAAACGACTTTGGAGGGGTGGCGAATACGCTTAGACCAGGACATTTCGCTTATATGGATAAGGCCTTCAATCCCATTTTCCAATTCGACGAAGGCGCCGTAATCTGTCAGGCTGACCACTGCCCCGCGAGTCTTGGTATTAACCGCGTATTTCTCTGCGGTTTTCAACCAAGGATCATCCTGGAGTTGCTTGTAACCCAAGGATACCCGTTGACGAGACTCATCGTAGTTAAGAACTTTAACTTCGACTTCTTGACCAACTTCGAACAACTGGCTGGGGTGATTGATACGTCCCCACGACATATCGGTGATGTGGAGCAGACCATCGATACCACCGAGGTCGACGAAGGCGCCGTAGTCAGTGATGTTCTTGATAATTCCACGGAGAATCGAGCCTTCTTTAAGGTTTTCGATGGTCTCAGTGCGCATTTTTTCACGATCTTGCTCAAGCAGAACACGACGGCTGAGGACGATATTACCGCGTTTTTTGTTGAACTTGATGATCTTGAAGCTGAACTTATTGTTGATCAACTTATCGAGGTTGCGGACCGGACGGAGATCGACCTGCGATCCAGGAAGGAAGGCTTTTACTCCGATATCCACCGAGAGGCCACCCTTGACCCGGGCCATGATGATACCTTCGACAATCTCGTTATTCTCGTAGGCATTAGAAATACGATCCCAGGCGCGGAGCATTTCGGCACGCTCACGGCTTAGAACCATATCCCCATCATTGCTTTCGAAACAATCAAGATAGACTTCGACCGTATCGCCCACTTTAACGGTGAGCTCGCCCTCGGGGGTCATAAATTCTTGAATCGGTACTTCGCCATCAGTTTTGTGACCGATATCGATATGGACCGAATCATTACTGAAACGAACCACCTGTCCCGTGACAATGGATCCTTCGCGGATGGTTGAGCCGCCTGGATTTTCCTGCAAGAGTTCGGAAAACTCCTGGGAGACCTGACCATCAAAGTCAAATTCTCCGTCGTCTTCCCATTTAATCGCACCGATACCGGTTACTTTAGATTCTGAGTGTCTCATATAACTCATTTACTCCTGCGAGGCCTTTGGCAAAGGACTTCTGACGTGGTTAAAGGTTAAACAAATAGTTTAGTTGACTGTTCCCCTTACCATGGAGAAAAAATTAAATCAATTGCCGAGTCTTATACTATAATAAAATTTGCCCCAAAATAGCCAAGGCTTGCCAAGGAGATGGCTTTTATGATGAGTAAACTCGTGGGAGCCCTCATCGCTGGGCTGATCCTTGGGATAATCTACTCAGGAGAAGCTACAGCAGCTGCTGCTGCACCGCCTGCTTATGGGGGGGAAGACGTCTATAGCCATACCCCCTTTCAGGTGGGAGAAGTGGCTGAATATAAGGTGTATTACCTGGGGGTCTTTGTGGGCTTTGGCAAAATGCTGGTTATGCCAAGCCTCCGTTATCAGGGACAGCTGGTGCGGGTTTTTACGGGAGTAGCCCGCACCGGCAAGTGGTACGAGGCGATTTATAAAGCTGACGACTTCGTCTCCGCCTATTCACGGGCCACAGACTTTGCCGTCGAGAAATTCTATCTCCGCCAGGATGAGGACAAGCTCTTCGGTAGCGGTACCCACCTGGAGAAATGGTTCAACTTCGATCATAAAGCCGGCAAGGTAAGCGAGGTCGAAGTAAAAAAAGACCAGGAGATTAGCCGCGAAACCTTTGATCTGCAGCCCGGTTCCACCGACACCCTCAGCATCTTTTATCGGGTTCGTGCCGACACCTTTGGCCCCACCCTAGGCGAAGAAAAAAAATATCTGCTCTATTCGTCCAAGAAGAACTGGTGGCTTAAGGTCACTGTACTTGGCCGTGAAGAGCTTAGGGTTGCTGCCGGAACCTTTGCCACCGTAAAGCTGGGGATAGAATCCTATGTGGGTCAGCAACTGGAGCAAAAAGGGCCAATTACCGTTTGGTTAGCCGAAAAAGAACCACACCGCCCCCTGGTCAAGATCGAGGGGACGGTAAAAATCGGCTGGGTCGGCTTGGAATTAAGTAGTTTTATAGGCCAACCCGCTTCATCTCCGCCAGCACCGCCTGCTGTTCAGCATTGAGCTCTTTGGGAAGATCGACTTCGATGAGCGCATAAAAATCCCCTCGCGGGCTACGCTTTTGGGGGTCGCTAAAGCCTAATTCCCGTAAACGAAGTTTCGTGCCCGGTTTTACCCCGGCAGGGACCCGGATACGACGGACCCCTTCGAGGGTAGTAACTTCCGCGACGATCCCCTCCAGCAGCTCAGATAATTTAAGGCTCAAGGGGGTTTCGATATCCCTATCCATGCGCTTGTAATGAGGATGAGCCGCCACCCGTACCAGCACAAACAGATCTCCTGCCCCAGCGGAACCCGGCCTCCCCTTACCTGCCAGGCGTAACTTGCCACCATCGGCTATGCCTGCAGGAATCGTCACCTTAAGGGCCTGATCACCGCCCTCACCAGGGATCCGCAAAGTCACTTGGCGGGTACAACCATGGTAAGCCTCTTCAAAAGCGATGGTCAGCTCATACTCAATATCCTGGCCTTTAGCAGCCCGCTGCTGCTGCTGCCCGCCGCCGCCAAAACCTTGGAACATCCGCCCAAAAATACTTTCGAAGCTCCCTCCACCACTTCCGCCGCCGCTGCCCCCACGCCCGCCAAAGCCCATATCCGCAAAAATCGTCTCAAAATCAGCATTGCGGAAAATATCTTCCTGGGAATAGCGTTGGTGAAAATTGCTGGAGCCAAAGGTGTCGTACTGGCGGCGCTTATCAGCGTCAGAGAGAACCGCATAGGCTTCACTAATTTTCTTAAATTGCTCTTCAGCTTGCTTATCCCCGGCATTACGGTCGGGATGATACTGCAGCGCCAGCTTGCGATAAGATTTTTTGATTTCATCGGCCTTAGCGTCTTTATTGACCCCAAGGATTTTATAATAATCGCTCACCAAGCCACCCTCTGATTTCATTTAATTTAATAATAAGTCGGCAAACGCTCTGGTCAAGGTCGAGCCCAGCGAGTTCTGCCAGGGAAAACCAGCGCAGATCAAGAGATTCGGCCGAAATCTGCAGGGTGAGATCACCTCTGGCCACCAGGAGATAACGTACATCGAAATGGCAATGGGCCGGTTCGCCAGCACCAGCGGGAATCTGGTGAATATCCCAATCGAAGGGCAGGGGAGTTGCCGGCGAGGCCTCGTGGTGGGCAAGAGGCCAAAAGCAAAACTCCCTCATCCCCGATTCTTCCTGAGCCTCGCGCAAAGCAACTTCATGGATAAGCGGGTGGCCATCGGCGTGCCCCCCCAGCTGCAACCATCGGCCTATTTTGCGATGATAGGTCAAGACCACCCGACTGAACGAGGGATCTACCACCAGGGCAGAGCCGGTGCAGTGGCCCGGGGTGAAGAAGTCCGACTGAAAGCAGTTCGCCGCTTGGCGAGTAAGCAAGGTAGAAAAACCAGCGAGGATCTCCGTTTCTGTGCTTTTTGCAGCAGCCGATGCTCGCTTGAAGCGGGGCTGCAGCTGCTGCTGATAAGCCACGAGCACAGAACCGAGCTCACCCTCGCCGTGCATCAATGGGCCTCAGCCTGGGCCGGATCGAGCTTGCTCAGGGGCTCAGTATGCTCGCTGACATTAGTGCTCTCTTGCCCCTCTTTGCTCTCAGGAGCCTGCCCTTTGGCTTTTACCAGAGAAGCTGCTTCCACCTTAAAGAGCTCATCAATGCGACTCTGCTTAACTTTAAAGGCATAGGGGCGGTCTGAAACCACCACCAGAACCTCTTCATCAGTTTTTGCCGGCGGCACATCTTGGCCGAGGCCTTTAGGATCTTTTTTGGCCAGGGCCTTGGCTTCTTCAGCTTTCTTGGCCTCGGCTGCCTTAAGAGCTTCGGGACTGCGATACACGGTAAAGCTGATTTTTTTATCCTCGGTGGTGGTCAGGGTGTAGTCATTAAGCTTCTCCCCCAAGGTCACCTTGTCTTGAAAATCAGCTACTTCATCAAAGCTCGCGTTCAGCAGCTTGGTGACCAGAGCGGTGGTTTTGTCCGTATTGGTTTCTTGGGACTCACTCACCCCACTGGTCAGCTGAAAGGTACCATTGTTCGCCTGCAAGGTAAGCCCGCCAATGCTTACTTCCTTAATTTTGGTTTTGTCGAGCTTGGTCAGGAATTTTTTGTCGATCCATTCCTTGCCTTCTACGGGTAAATCATAGGTGTTGTAGTCGATACTGTAGGTAAGGGTATCCTCATCTACCCGCACATGAACCTTGCGAAAGCTCGGCGAAGAACCAAGGTAGAGGCTATGGAGTTTTTTATCACCGGCATAAAGCACGATTTCTCGTTCAAAGCCCTTGTCATCTACCTTGAATTGCTTCGCTGCAACGGTAGTCTTACCCACCGGCCAGGATTTTTTGAAGGCGTCAAGAGCCTTGGCAAAGTCTTCGACTTTTTTGCTCGCTACCGGAAAGTTAAAATAGCCCGGGGTAAGCCAGGCACCGTCGATTTTTTTCAACTCGACTTTTTTGCCGGTATTATCGCTGAGCTCAATCCGATCAACTTGCTCAAAACGGCTCGCCAGAAGATTTTCATTGGCCTGAAACGTAGCGGTCGCGTCCTTACGGGTAAGCATTACCGCCAATAAACCGGCCTGTACCAATAAAATACCAATTAAGAGAGGAATATATTTTTTCACCGGACAACTCCTATTTTACCGCTGTTAGTACTTGATAGTGTTTTCTGCCGCGAGACTGAATCGATCGGTAAATACCAAAAACCACTCCTAAGCTACACAGTGCCAAGGCGTAATTGAGATACTCCCAGAAGTTCTTTTGATCGTCAGTAAGGGGCGCCAGGGTACGGGAGAACTGCCCGCGGCTACGGATATTCAACAGGGCACGATCTTGCACGGACCAATCCACCGCATTCTCAATCGCTGCCAAAGGCGCGATATACTGGGAACCGCTGACCATACTGGAGATCTTCAAGACATCGTCGGAGATAAACTCGTTGCTGGCATAGACGATCAAGCGAGCAATATTCGGCGATTTTTCGAGGACAGTGCTGACGATAGGCTCGTCTTTTTTCTTCTCACCTGGCTGATGCTCATGGCCGTCTTCATCAGCCTCTTCGTTTTTGGGTTCTGCCCCCTTCTTTAACAGGGGTGATTCCTTGCCCTTAAAGTAGGAGGTGAACTCCCCTTCCACCATGGCTGCCAAGAGCGAGGCTTCTTTTTTATCGCCCTCAGGAAAACCCAGTTCTGGGTAGGTAGCGCGATCGCTCTCGATACTGAGATTGGTGGTGTGCCACGATTTTGCTGAGCTGCTCGCCAGGTTAACCACGGTGCGCCCCTTGTTGGCCTCGTTATTAATCACCAGGGGAGAAGGCCAGGCCATGGTGAGTTGACCAAGCCCCGAGGTAATGGCATTGCTGCCATTCAGACCGCTGCCACGAATATCCACAAAGAAGGGGTAGGGGGCAATATAGGGCTCGTTAATACTAATGCCCTGGATTTGGCGGCGACGAATTTCAGGGAAGCCGCTGTTTTGGGTGTCGAGTACCAATTCCTTGGCGATGGACATACCATTATGGGCAAGCCAATCGCTAAGGCCACTGTTCTGCTCACTCATTTCAAAACCATTGCGACTGATATTTACCGAAACTGCTGAGGTGGCGAGGACGACGCTGCCGCCTTTCATCAAGAATTGGTCGATAGCAAACAATGGTTTTCCACCCAGGTCCTTGGGCGCCACCACCACCAGCATATCTATCTCGGCAGGAACTACGCCGCTTGTCAGGTCGACTGCTTGGACGCTGTAGTTTTGTCCCAGCTTTTGCTGCAGACTTTGGAACTGTTTTCCACCCTGTTGACCACCACCAAATTGCGCCATCATCGGATTCATCGGCGGTGCGGCTGGGGTAGCCAGACCCACGGTGCGGAGGAAGCCGGGAACCATGCGCTTCAAGGTAGCATCCATGGTCTGCTTAAATCCGGCTGCAGAAAGATCCTTGGGTACGCCAAGGGAGAACATTTTACCGTCTTGCTGCAGGGTCAGATAATAGTAGAAGCTATTCTCGGCAAAGAGGTTGAGCATTTGCGGCTTAAAGCCGTAGTCACTAGCAATTTTGTTGGCCAGAGCTTCGTCGCTACTTGGGTCGACGAACTCAACGGTCAATTTGCCGGCAGAGTTTTTTTGGTATTCATCCAAGGATTTTTTTACTTCGCTCTGCAAGGCGGCTAGCTGTGGGGGCAGGGTACCCTCAGAGACGTAGCCCACAAACTTGACCTGGTCTTTGAGCGCCGCAAAGACGTTGTCGGCTTTTTGAAAGGAACCCATTACTTTTTTGATACTGCGGGTAACATCGTATTCGAGGTTACGCAGTTGCACGTCGATTTCCATGCCACTTTGCTTGACGTCGATCAGATCTTCAAAGCCGAGGACTTCAAACTGATCGCCGTACTGGACGATGATGTTAAAGTAGCTGGAAACCATCGCTGCCGAGTGGCGATCAGCAATCTGAAAAGGCACCGGCTCAATATGATATTTGCGGTTGAGTTCGGCTTCAAGATCTTCGTTATCACGAGGATCGACGATTTCGGCGCGCACCTTGCCCTTGCTGGCGATTTGGTATTCAAGGAGGAAGTCCTTGATGGTCGGCACCAGAGGGGCAAGAAGGGGGTGGGTTTTGGCACTAAAATAGCCGCGAATAATCATGGGCTCTTGGAGCTGCTCCATAACCGAACGAGAAGCCTCAGAGATGGAGAACATCCGCCCCTGAGTCATATCAATACGAAAATTGCTTACCTTATAAAGCCAGAGGTTGGCCGAGAAAAAATTAGCAACGAGCAGTACGGTTACGGTGCGATAGATCCCGTGGCGAGGCTTGCGAGCTTCGAGGGACCAGCGCAGGCGTTCGAGGTTGTAGGCATTGAGGGCCAGGAAAATCGCCGCAATGCTCAGGTAATAATAAACATCGCGAAGATCAAGGATTCCGCGGCTAATGGCATCAAAACGCGAGCCGCTCCCCAAGGACCTCAGTACCTCGCCCATACTATTACCAAAGAGCCCCACCAAGGCCGGAGAACCAAGAATGTAGAGGAGGCCACAGGCAAACACGGTAACAATCAAACTGATAATTTGACTATCGGTTTTGGCACTGATGTACAAGCCTATGGCCGTATAGGCACAGGCAAGGAGCATAGAAGCGAGATAGGCACCAAACACCGGCCCCCAATCCAGGGGACCAAGGATGCCGACGCTCACTGCCAGGCCCAGGGTCATGGCCAGGGCGATGCCCACCAGGCTTAAACAAGCGGCGAATTTGCCCAGCACCAGGTCAAGGGATTTTACCGGCAGGGTCAGGAGGAACTCCATGGTCCCCATTCGTCGCTCTTCACTCCACATCTTCATGGTCAGGGTGGCGATCAAAAAGATCATCAGCACCGGCATCCACTCAAAGAGCGGACGAAGATCAGCGATATTGCGCGAGAAGAATTTTTCTACCCAGAAAAACACAAACAAATTGACGAACAAATAAGTGCCAAGAAAAATAAATGCCGTCGGTGATGAGAAATAACTTCGCAGTTCTTTTTTGGCAACGGTGCTGAATTTAGACATGAGCAGCTCCTCTAGCAACTTTATTAACTTCTTTGAAGACGCTTTCTAAATTGCGTTGTTCACGAGATAGGCTATAGAGTTCCCATCCCTGGGTGAAAACTGTTTTGGCCACCAGGGGGGCAAGGTCGTGGGCGTTTTTGTCAGCTTCGATAGCAAACAGCTGCACCCCTTCGCTGGTACTGGTGAGATGGCTGATGGTCCGCACCCCTTTGATCTGGTTGAGGACCGGAGCTATGGCCTTGGCCTGCTCTTTAATCCCCACGGTGATGGTATTATCTTTTTGCAGATCAGCAAGCAGGGAGTCCACCACCAAACGGCCATTAAGAATAATCAAGACGCGATCACAGATAGCTTCCACCTCCTGCATAATATGGGTGGAGATAATAACCGTCGCCGTCTTGCTTAAATTCTTGATCAAGTGGCGCATAGCCAAGATCTGAGTAGGGTCCAAACCGTTGGTGGGCTCGTCGAGAATCAGAATTTCGGGCTTATGAACGATGGCCTGCGCTACCCCGACTCGCTGCCGATAGCCCTTGGAGAGGGTGGCGATAGGGCTCAAGGTCTTATCGCTCAAATCAGTAGCGATCAGTGCATCCTTGATCGCCGCGGCTTGCTGCCCCTCGGGGATGCCGCGCATTTGGGCAACATAGGCGAGGTACTCACCCACCGTCATCTCAGCATAGAGAGGCGAAGACTCGGGAAGATAGCCAATCTTTGCCTGTACCGCGAGCATATGCTCATCGATCGCCAGGTGAGCGATGGTGATGCTGCCCGAAGTCGCTTCGAGATAACCGGTCAACATCTTGAGGGTGGTGGTTTTGCCGGCACCATTATGGCCGAGCAAGCCCACGATTTGCCCCCGAGGGATTTTGAACGAAACCTTGTTGACGGCGGTAAAACTGCCGTATTTCCGAGTCAAATTGTTAACTTCAATAACCACCCATTCCTCCTTACGTAAAAAAGTAATAACACCGACGATACTTGGTGTACAAAATAGGGGTCCCTGGAATTAGGGAATAGCAATCTACACCGAATTTAGACAAATATTAATATAGAAAATACTGGTCGAGGAGGCAAGAATGACTAAGCTTACCCAGTTTAAAGCCCCTGGGGCAACGACTCCTCAACGGCTTGATGTCTGGCTTGCCGGAAAATTGCCAGAATCAAGCCGCAGTTTTGTGCGTCGCCAAATCGATCAGGGCCTGGTCTTGCTTAATAATCGCCGCGTACCTGCCAAAACCCTCGTCTATGCCGGTGATACGGTTACGCTGCTCAGCGAAAACGAGCAGGGGCCAGGCGGCTCTCCTGAGACGGGGCGCCACGGAACATTCCCCCCTATCCCTGTGCTCTACGAAGATGAAGATTTACTGGTAATTAATAAGCCTGCTGGTATCGCCGTTCATCCTGGCGGGGAGAGTCGCGCCCTTACCGTGGTGGACTGGCTGCTTGCCCATTGTCCTGCTTTAGCAAAAATTCGCGGGAGTTTTCCCGAGAGCGAGCGTCCTGGGATTGTCCATCGTCTTGATAAGGATACCAGCGGTTCTCTCGTGCTGGCCAAAACCCTCGAGGTGTACCAGCACTTAGGGGAGCAGTTTCGCCACAAAAGCAATCTGCGCCAATACCTTGCCCTTCTTGATGGGGTTCCCCCCTGGTTTGACCATAAAATAAGCAGTTACCTAGGAAGAAACCCCCGCAAGCGGCAGCAGTTTGCCTCGTATAGTGCACAGGAAGCTCAAGAACTCCACAAGCGCGCCGGTGGAGGGAGCCTGCGATTAGCTGAATCCCTTTTTGTGCGAGAACGGATGTTCGGCCATCGCTTAGTTTTGGCGCGGGTGACCCTGAGCAGTGGACGCACCCACCAGATTCGCGTCCACAGTAAAGCACTGGGTTTTCCCATCTGGGGTGATCCCCTGTACAACCACCCCAAAGCCTTGCCGCAGATATTTGCGCCCGACCTCCGCCGCATGCTTGAGGGAATTTCCCGACAACTGCTCCATGCCGAACGCCTGAGCCTGGTGCATCCTCGGAGCAAGGAACTGCTGGATTTTCGCGCTGAGCTACCGGCGGACTTTGCCGCGGTGTTAGCCGGCTTAGAGAAGTATGAGATACTATAAAGATGGAGCCGATGACGAGACTTGAACTCGTTACCTATGCTTTACGAAAGCATCGCTCTACCAGTTGAGCTACATCGGCCGAGAAGAAGGGGATTATAGCCAAAAGCAGGGGCCGGGGGAAATAAAATCTGCAGGCTTCCTTATTGCTCCGCGCGGCGAATGAGCACGGGCAGAACCTAGCACTCAAAAGCAATTTTCGGTAGAATGCCTCCTAGGAAATAAGTAAAGCCATAAAAATTATTGCACTCGGCCTCCCAGGAGAACTTTCGTATGGATTTTTCTGCATTTAAATTTCTGCTGCTCTGCTCCCTAGCCTTTTGTTCTGCTCCTCTCTTCGCCGATGACCCCACCATGTACTATCTTGGCGAGCGCGGAGTAAGCGCCGCAGATCTTCCCCCCAGTATTAAGCAGCAGTTGTTTGAAGCCGAGATGGAGAAATATCTGCGCATGGAACAAATTCTGGATGGGGCGGTGCTGGAGCAGTATCTTAATAAGCTGGCAGAGCAGAGCAAAAAACCCCGCAGTACCATTGAAGCTGATTTATTTACCAAGATCGAAGTTTCGGATAAAGAAGCGGAGACCTGGTACGGTGAAAACAAGGCGATGCTTGCCGGTCGCGAATTTGCCACCATCAAAGGGGAGATCATTCCCTATCTCAAGCGGATGAAGCAGGATAAAATCAAGCAGGATCTGCTTACCAAGATTAAAAAAGAACAAAAATATCGCGTCGCCTTAGTCAAACCAGAGGCGCCAGTGCTGGCCATTAACACTGCTGGCTTTCCCCATAAAGGAGCGGCGAATCCCAAGGTAACGATCGTGGAATTTGCCGACTATCGCTGCCCGCATTGCAAGTCGGCCTCCCAGGTACTTAAAAAAGTAGTGGAAAAATTTAACGACAAAGTCGCTTTTTACTTCCTCGATTTCCCCTTGCATGAGGGAACTGCTTCTCTGGTGGTTGCCGAAGGGGCCGTCTGCGCTGAGGAACAACAGAAGTTCTGGGAATATCATTACGCTGCTTTTGCGGAACAGGAGACCCTGAGCGATGCTTCACCCCTGGCCTTAGCCAATACGCTCAAACTCGATACGGCGAAATTCACCGCCTGTATGCAGCGACCAGCAGCTAAGGAACGGGTAGCAGCCGGCAAGCAGGAAGGGGTACGAATTGGAGTCGGTGGTACACCAGCGATCTATCTCAATGGCAAGAAGACCAATGGCTATACTGAACAAGATTTGCTGAAGAGTATTCAGGCTCTGCTGTAAAGAAAAGATCTCGATTTTTGCTGCTTTCAATACAAATATGGGACGAATATGCTATATTTTCTCGTTTTCATCGGAATAGTAAGCGTCTCTTGCCGAGGCAGGCATATTTCCAAGGACCCCGCTCCAGGAGAAGAATTTCTTCAGGAAACGGCGAAAACAGAGCCTACTAATCCCCTCAATCTGACACTCATTGAAACAAAAAATTATTCCAATTCCCTGCTGATGCAAGAATTTGGCGACAAAGAGGCAATCAACCTCGTCATTGCTGATCCCCAAGTTGAAAAAACAATTAGTGAAGATATTTTTGCAGGAGAAGATTTTTATTTTGCAAAGACTGAGTCTGAACTCGAGTACGGGAAGGATAACGAAGAGAAAAACCTCGTAGTTGTTCTCAACCGCCCCGAGAATACTGACGAGAGCCTTGCTCTGGCTTCTAGCGATGGTGGCATGGATTCCACCGCCATTGCTGCGATGGTTGGCGGACCAATCGCCATCGTTATGATGATGAAAGGCGGGCATTATTTTTTTTCAAACAGAAAAATAGCAAGCCCAACAACCGCGCCTCTACCTGAATTTCTTCCTGCAGGACCAGTCACCACGCCTCCAAGGCCAGTAAGCGCGCCTCTACCTGCCCCTGTAAGAAGAGCAGTAAGCGCGCCTCCACCTGCCCCTGTAAGAGCAGTAAGCGCACCTCCACCTGCCCCTGTAAGACCTGCGCCTGTAAGAGCAGTAAGCGCGCCTCGACCTGCAAAAGGTATTCATCTCCAAAGAGTGCATGCTCAACTTCCCGGAACATACGCAGGAAACCCCACGAAATGGCCCTACCCTTCCGATCATCTCCCTATTGGAGCAACCCTTAAAACTCCCAAAGGAACTGAGCTTACTATGGTTTCTTACAACACCCTCAATCGTAATTTTATTGATAATTTTACGGGAAAAAAGGGGACGGGTGGGCTCCAAACCATAAAAAATGCCAAGGTAGGCAAAGATGATCCAGGCTCACTAGATAGGCGCGATGCAGCAAATAGCCTACTGATCCACTATATGCTGGAACAAAAGCCAGGAACCATTGTTTCTCTGCAGGAACTAAGCCCAGAAATGCTGAGAAGATTGCAAGAGAGGCTTAAGGGTACTTCTTTTAAAATTCTTAGTACCGACCAAGGATTCAGCAGAGGAGGACGCCCATCAGAACCTGATTCAGGCGCAATACTCTACGACAGTAATCTCCTTACGCCAAATGCAAGTAAGGACGTTCACTATGGGGGTTCTAAAAAGTATATTCAGGACGTTAGATTTACCACAAGGGCTTCAGAAACCTTTAGGGTGATCAACACTCATCGAGAGTTTTATGACCAAACAACTTTGGCGCAATATTGCGCCCAGCCTTCTTCCGAACCAACCTTCTTAATGGGTGATTTTAATCAAGAGGTAGGGGGGGGCGCAACTCCGGTAGCGGGCTTTGGTCGAGTAACAGATGCTAAGTATCTTACTCACTGGAATACCAAAAATCAGGTAACAGCTTACGATGGTATTTTTGCGAGGAATGCGCAAGGGTTTACCCAACAAGCACCCCCTACCTATAACGCTGCAGCTCATGCCGTATTTCAATAGAGTTGTATATCGTTGGTGTCAATTTCGGGGTATTCGTCGACGTTAGCCTCGGCGTAGTCGTCAGCCTGGGCCTGGGCGATAAATGTAGACCTAAGCCTCAGCGGTTAAATTTGGGGATTTAGCTGGAAAACGCTCTAAGGCAGATTAGAGTCGCACTGAGAACTTGAAGGTGGGGTTTCGGTGAGTGTCCCCAAAATCCCCGCTGCCAGAAAATTTCAAAAGCTAGGAGAAGCCCCTCACCAGCCTTGTGGATTTCGCTCCTCGCCACCCCCAGCATGGCAGGGGGCTGAGGTGGTGTCAAATTCCATCCCCTCGAAGGGGATAAAATTTGACACCACCTCAGCCCCCTGCCCTTGC
>JAHFAI010000035.1 GCA_023250635.1 Deltaproteobacteria bacterium
TTAGCGAACGAGGTAATATGATCTATATGGAGAAAGGTCTTCTGGGTACAACGCTTGTTTTGGCTACTACGGTATTCGCATTGAAAATCAGCGCGTTTTTGTACTTCTCGGCGGGTAGCTGCAGGAATTGTTCGGCTTCTTTTTTTGTGCGGTGAAGAATCATCTTTTTTTAGTCTGGGCGAGTCAGGAGCAGACTGTTCCCTGGAGTTCTCACTCCCTTGTGGTGCAACGATTTGAGTCTGAGGCTTGCTGTTCTTTCGTTCAGCCTTAGGAGGCCTAGGATTTTTTCGTGCAGTTCGTTGTGCGGCTTTTATAGCTGGGTCTTTTGCCGCGAGAGCTATATCAGTTATTTTTTCCAGGAGCTCAGGCAACTGGGCTTGCATAGAGGCTACGCCCAATAATTCGGCACAGCGTTGCAGTTTGGCGAGCAGATTTTTATGCATGGGCAGACGCACTGCAAAATATACCCGGACCTGTGTTTTTTGGGAGAGCTCGTTTTTCGTCCTTCGCTCACCTCTTTGCAAGGGCAGGGGGCTTAGGTGGGGTCAAATTTTATCCGCTTCGAGGGGATGGAATTTTATGCCACCGTAAGCCTCCTGCCATGCTGGGGGTGGCGAGGAGCGAAATCAACAAGGCCGGTGATGGGTTTCTCCCTAGCTTTTATGACTTTCGATGCCATTTCAGCGCTGTTTTTTGTACACCGAAGCACTCTTCATAGGTTGGTAAAGAGGGGACTAGATGCAATCGAGCTAGCAATGCAGGAATTTGATCAATTACTGGTCCACGACTTTTCATCGATGATTTGAAGGTAAGAGATCAAAAATTTATCGTGTGCGCTGGTTTATGGAATTTTTACATCGCTGCTTAGTGCTGCAATGCTTTTGAATTAGTCGCTGGCGATTGGGATAGGATCTTACGAAGCTGTGGATCGCCTATTTGAGGAGTGGCAAAAGAACCCCGAAATCAAGATCGTACAGAAACCTCAAACGGAAATATTTGGTCGAACCTTTCTCGTTAAGACGGTCATATTATTCGAGTATGCCAGTTGGATTAGGGTAATAAAGCTAGGATTTTTTCCTCGCGCTTTGTTGCAAAGCAAAACCCGATGGGTATACATATGCAACAAAGTAGAATTACTTAATTTTACATTGATAGATAAATCTTTGCGGCAAGGAGGGGGATTTTCTCAGGGGTTTTTTGCAACAGTCAAGCTGAGGAATAACAATGGAGATTGTGGTGCCAGGAATAGCCGTAAAAAGGGGATAGTGACTGAGCAGACTCACTAGGGTAGCTGCATCCTGCGCTGACAACTGTATTGCTGGAAATTCTGCAAGTTGCAAGGAACAGTGGGAATTGTTTAAAGAGATTCCCAGATCTCCAGGAGAAAATTTTGTAATTTCTGTATCGCAAAAAACCGTGTCGATAAAGTAGCGCTTTATTTCCTTGCCAAAATAACTGGCTTTTTGGCGAGGAACGTCGTTTCTGGCAAGGAGATCATAGAGTAATTTTCCATTGGCCCCTGTTAAAAAAGCTCTATTTGGTAAAGAGCGTGAAGCGCTGAAATGAGCATAAGCTGAGCTGGTAAAAAAAACTAAGCAGACAATAAGTCTACCAAGTAAAGATAATCTCATTGCCAAACTCCTGTGATCCTAAGGGGAGGATCGTTTTCTATACGTCGCACATCTTCGCTGATTTGCTGGTAGCTCGTATTAAACAACAGGCAATATCCCACATCATCGCTCACTCCCACCCTTGAGATAATCTTGTCCCCAATCCGTGCTTTTATTAGACACTTAAGCAACGAGGGAATCTCCTCAACTCTTGGCTTGCGGATAGTGCTCACCGTGCCTGCACCGGGGTGAAGTACCACGCAGGCGGCATAGCCCTGGGGCTTTGTCGGTACTGGGGTATGCTCGAGGCCTAGTTCTACATCGATCAGGAGATTCCAGGGATCAAAGTCGTACGCTCGCCGTAAAAGCTCCATAATATAGCCGCCGGGTGGACGCAGGGCGATTTCACCGAAGAGTAAGCCCTTATCACTGCGGTAGAATTCCAGGTGGGTTATCCCGCGAGTGATGCCGAGGGCAGCGATTACTCGTTGATTGAGCGCGTGAATTTGTTGTAACTCTGCGCCAACAAAGGAAGCAGGTAAAATATTTGACACTTTTTTCGTAAAATATTCGGTGACACTGGAGAAAATTACCTTTCCCCCGCGGATAAAGCATTCGATGCTCCCCTCGGGGGCATTGACAAAGGCTTCGTACAATTGCCCTGGCCCCATGGCGGCACGGATTTCCTCCAAGGTTTCGGCAAAAATCATATACCGGCCACCAGAACCGCAACGATTTTTGATTACCACCGGATGCTGAAGTATCCTCTGCAGTTCTTCCGCGGTCAATTCAGGGCTATGACGAATAAATTGGGTCATAGGAATCCGCTGGCTACTAAGAAACTCCTTCATCACGGCTTTGTCGGTACAGCGTTCGAGCAGGGGCAGGGGGTGGGCGGGGCAGCCGAAATATCGGCCAACTTTGGCGGCAAGCAGCACCGCAGGTTCTCCCCCGGCTATAACATGGGTAGGAGCATGTAAGGAAAAAGCGCCCAGTAGTTTTACGAGATTTTCCTCGTGCAGGGAAAAAGGTGCAGAAATTAGCTGGCCAACACCTACAGGTTTTTTCCTCAGGGGTTTGTCACTCCACACACTATAGGCGATGCCTCTCCTTGCTAATGCGGCAGCTAGTTGCTGACGATAGCCAATCACCAAGACATAGGGATCCATGAGTGGTCCTCAATGCGATTAGGTACCTAATGCCAATGATTCTTAGTTGCATAGTAACTACTTAATTCTTAAATACTTCTAAGACAGCAAGCGAAGCTCTTGCCGTAGTCTATCATTGCCTTTACTATGACAACAGCAGGAGGTGGCTATGGAACGCGGACTTCTTCAAATTAAAACGGCTTTGGTCAGTGTTTCTGATAAGGGCGATTTATTAGGCTTGTGTCGGCTGCTGCATCGCCAGGGTTGTCGTATTATCGCCAGCAAGGGTACTGCAAAAATTCTCGCAGAGGCTGATATTCCTGTTGGAGCGGTGGAGGAGCTGAGTGGTACTCCTGAGGCTTTTCACGGACGCATGAAAACCCTGAGTTTTAATCTTTGTTCTGGCATACTTTTTCGTCGCGATGATCCCCGCGATTGTAGCGAGGCTCAGGAACTCGGTCTCACCAGCATTGACTTAGTGGTGGGGAATCTCTACCCATTTCACCGTAAACCCGTAGAGCAGTTAGCTGCCGACGAAGTAGTTGAGCTGATTGATATTGGTGGTCCGACTCTTCTGCGTAGCGCCGCCAAGAACTACCGGCATGTTGCTGTGCTGAGTGATCCAAGTGATTATCAAGAATTTATGGATGCTTTAATAAAACATGGCGGCTCAATACCCTTAGCTTTACGCGAAAAAAATGCCGCTCGAACATTTTTATATACCGCTCATTACGAAAGCAAAATTGCCGAGGAATTTTCTCGACGTTTTAAAATAGGCACCGCGGATCCTCTCCATAGGTCTCGTTTGCAGAGAAAAGAGCTGCGCTATGGTGAGAATCCACAGCAACTAGGTTATGTGCTCATCGACCGTGAGGCGCAAGGCATAGCTTCGGCAGCAAAACTGCAGGGTAAAGCCCTCTCCTATAACAATTATCTTGATGGTGACGCCGCCCTGCGTTGCACCTCTGATTTGCTTCATTATGTTTCGGCTGAAGATGTTCTCCCCCTCCATAGCGTTACCATCGTTAAACATCAAAACCCCTGTGGTGCCGGCACCAGCATTCATCAGCTTGATGCCTTGCAAATGGCCTGGGCAGCTGATTCTAAAAGCGCCTTTGGAAGCGTTCTCTGCTTTTCTCATTTGCTGGAGCTCGATGCAGCAGAATGGTTAAAAGACAAGTTTATCGAAGTAATTATTGCACCTAGTTTTTCTGAACAGGCCCTCAATATTTTTGCGGGCAAAAGCAATTTACGCTTGCTGCAAAGCCCCCTGCTGCCTAATGGACCCGGAGAAGAAATGTGGCGGAGCATTTCTGGAGGGTTTTTGGTGCAGGAAGAAGATTGGGAATTCAGCCCCGAGTTGCTGCGGGTTACCACCAGTGAATTTCCCCTCGGCCTTTTCCCTCTGGTTAAATTTGGTATGGTTCTGAGCAAGCATCTTAAAAGCAACAGTGTGGTGCTAGTTGAACAAAGTGGCCTCAAGGAATTCAGTGTCCTCGGTACGGGGATGGGGCAGCCTAATCGGATTGACAGTTTGCTACGCCTCGCCTTACCTCGCTCGTTCACTGAAGCTACTTCCATTGCTCGCGAGCAGGTGGTTATGGTTTCGGATGGATTTTTCCCCTTCCCCGATATTGTCCAAGAAGCGGCAATGCATGGGATCAAGTATCTGGTACAGCCTGGGGGCAGTATTCGCGATGAAGAGGTAATTGCCGCTTGTGATCGCTCTGGTTTGAGTATGTTATTTACCGGGCGACGACACTTTAGACATTAGAGAAAGTAACAAAATGCAGGCCTATCGCTACCAACAAGCGGGTGTTGATATCGACAAAAATGAACGCTTTGTTGCGGCGATAAAGCGGCTTCTGGGAAGACATCCCTCGGTAAGGCCTGCAGGAAATATCGGGGGTTTTGCCGGCCTCTATCCGTACGGCAACGATCGCTACCTCTGTGCAGCAAGCGATGGGGTGGGGACCAAGGTATTGCTTGCTCACCAATATCGCCGTTACGAACAAATCGGTATCGATCTGGTGGCGATGAGTGTCAATGATCTGCTCTGTTGCGGAGCTCGCCCGCTATTTTTTCTCGACTATCTTGCCTATTCAAATCTTGGCTTAGAGGCGATGGAAGCTATTATTGCCGGGATAATTGCTGGCTGTGAACAGGCAGGCTGTGTTCTCCTTGGGGGAGAGACCGCCGAGATGCCCGGCATGTATCAGGCTGGGGTCTTTGATCTTGCTGGTTTTGCCCTGGGCGAAGTCAGCAAAACTACGATGATTCGTGGCGAGCAGGTTAAAGCAGGTGATTGCCTCGTGGGCTTGGCCGCAAGCGGATTTCATGCCAATGGTTATTCTCTTTTGCGTTCCCTGCACAAAGAAGTCGGAGAGCCTGAGGAGTGGGTTGAAGGCTTGTTGACAGCGACGAAGATTTACGTGCGGCCACTTCTTGAGATTCTCAGCAACTTTCCCGGTACTATAAAGGGTATGGCACATATTACCGGCTCGGGCTTTCATAATATTGCGCGTATCAATTCCCAGGTTGATTATGTCTTTGAATATTTGCCGAGTTTTACGGAGTTGCCAGAGATTTTTTCTCTCGTCTTGGGAACGAGCCCAATTCCTCGCGAAGAGTTGTATAGCACCTTTAATATGGGGGTCGGGATGGTGCTGGTTGTGGAAAAAACCAAGGTTGACGCTTTAATCGTGGCGTTGGCTGAACGCGGGGTGCCGTCATGGCAGCTTGGACATCTTGTCAAGGGGGAGGGGAATTTAGTTGGCTTGCAGCTAAAAAACAGTGGCAATTAACAGCGATTTTTCGTAGATTAAGCCCAAATTTTTATCAAAGGATGAGCGCTTAATGAATCGTCAAGTGGTTAAGTTATTGTTTTTACTGCTTTGCTTCGGTGCTTTTACCAGCCTGCGAGCTGGCCAACGCGAACTTCCAGTGTTTTTGTTGGAGCTCAGCCAACAAGAACGTGAAGAATGTCACACCGGCCTGAGCGGAGATCTGAGCAAATCTCCAAGCGCAGTGGATACTGTACTCATCGAAGTAATCAATTTTTCTGAGGGACCCACTGCGGAAAAACTTGAGGATTTTCGCCAATTTAATCGGCAGGAAAAAAAAGGCTTCAAACCATTTATTCTGCGTTTACCGCGTCATTTGATTCAACCAATAGTTGAAGATCTAAGAGGAATTGTTGAGCGTGGCGAGGCAATAGTGGCTGATAAGAAAGCAGAACTTTTTGAACTATTTGCTGCGATTGTAAGCAAAGCTCTTTTTGGAGACGAAGCAGATTTTTTTGTTTTTCGTGGCTCTCACGGTAGCACCAATTTGATGACCCGCAACTACCAAATTGGCGATAAAACCCCTTGGCATACTGATGTTGCTAATCCCGATTTTAGCTTCAATATTTGGGTTCCGCTCATGGAGGAATCAGCTGAAGGAATTTTGGTTAATGAAGAAAATTCCCTTTATCTCGAGGCGGGTAAAATCTCGAGCACGGTGAAAGGAAAAATCCTTGCCCCTCCCGAAGAAGAACTCACCCGTATACTTGCAGCGCCGGTAGTTTTGCTTGCTGATTTAGATTTTTTTGAAATTCTTGTTTTTGATGCCAAGAACATTGGTCACGGTGCTCCACCGATGCAACAGCCACGAAAGTCCCTTGATCTTCGTCTCCTAGCAACCCGACGCTTGCCCACAAAAGTCGCTGCACCCGCTTCCACCAAATTTGGATCTTGGCACAGTGATGATGACTTTTCCTGGTCAGATTATCTTAGTTTCTAGGGATTCCACCCCTCTGCATCTCAGCGGTAAAAAAATACTTGGCAATTGCCCCACCGTGATTCAAAGGCTAGGGAGCGTCCATCACAGGCCTTGTGGGTTTCGCTCCTCAGATTTTCCGAGGCTGAGACAGCGTACTTTTTTGAGTCCCTGTTGTTTGAGATAGAGAGCTCCGCTAAAGGCGTGGGGTAAACTATCGCTGATGACCAGCAGCGTTTTCTGTGCTGCAGCGAGCTGGTCAAAATCGCGATAAAAGGTTTCGGGATTGATCCGCAAAGCGTGGGCAATAGGTGAGCCTTGGGCTAGCTGGGCATCGCGAATATCAATAACGGTATATTCCTGCTGATTTTTCAGCAGGGAAGCTGCGTCCCTCTGATCTACGATTATTCCTGCACACCATTGCTGTAGCTCTCGTAAGCTACGCAGTACCTCTGCTTCTTTAAGCTCGCTAAAAGCAATGAGCTCAGCGATGGTTGATTCCCCGTTCAGGGGCGGTGGTCCCAAAAATTCTGGCGGAACAAAAAATAGCTCTTCGAGGATCACTGCTAAGCAGGGCAGAGCTAAATCTTGTAATTTCGTCGCAGTACTAGCAATTTTATCTGCAGGTTGTGCCATGTCTATCTCTTAAGCAGAGGATTTAAAGGGGCCAAAACCCGATGGGTGTAAATACATCAATATTATTGGCATATTGAAATATTGAACTTGACCTTTGACTTTAGCCGATGTTTTTAGGGGTGAACTTCTCCATAAGAGACGGGCTATTCCAAAATATTCAAAAAAGAGGAAGGTATAAAAATGAGAAAAACAAACCTTAGTTTAGCAGCATTGCTGATAGTACACCCGTTTTTTATTATCAGAGGGGCTGGAGTCCAGGCAAGTGAAAAAGCCTCTCTTCCCTCGGAGGCAGCAACAGAAGCAGAAAGCGATGATGAAATCATAGCATCCTTTCTTGATAAAGTAAGAGAATCAGCCTTAGAGAAATATTATGCTGAGCTTAAAGCAAAGGAAAAATCAATTGCCGAGGAAGCTCAAAACACGGCTAATTTTCACCGCAAGGCTTCGAGCCAGCGATCTTTGTCCCTTTTACCCAAGGCGAGTGAAAGAGTCCCTGGAGAATTTCTGACGCCACCGCAGTTCGCCAGTATTTTTACCGATAAAACTTTCAATGTGGCCATGGGCAAGCAAGCGGAGTTAGTAGCCATTCAATTTCTAGAACATCCTGAAATTAAGGATCTCCAAGACCTCAAGCTGCGACTTGCGGAGATTGCAAAAGTGCGAGCACAATTTGGTGGTAATGGAGGTAGTAATTATGGAAAATGGACCATAGAAAATTACGATGAACTTTGCGAAGGCCTGGAAGAAGACATCGCTGATTTTAAACGCTATCCTCCAGAAATGAAATGCGGTTTAGTTGAAATGTATTCTACCGGCCATGGTGTTCTGTCAGATTTTATTCGTTCGAATGAAAATTATAAGTCAATTTTTGAAAAAGGAAAAATTTTATCTGGTGATTTTCCTCAGCAGACGGTTGATTCCTCGTGGGCAGGTGTAACCCTAACCCTAGACCCCGCAAAAGGCCAGGAAAAGGTAGCGCTGTCAACCATCAGACACATGAATGAGGCTGAACGGAATAAGTTTCAGACTAGCGATGGACTGAAGCTGTCTCATATTTCTTATGAAAGACAAATTGCGGTCAGAAATTTTGCTTATATGAGATTAATCGAAGCTATCAATCAGAGCGATCTTGACGGTCTTGCTGAAAGCTATCGCTTGCTCTGTCATGCTACTCCATGGGTTAATGGGACTCCTGCAGTTCTGGAAACTTTTATCGATGGATTTTTGCGTTCTAAAGGATTTGCCTTGCCTAGTAAAAAAGATGAACCGTTTTGGAATGCAATAATGCACCGGGATAGTGACGGCCCCTTTACCTGGGAGAGATTTATTGAGAATTTTCACCAGCGCTGATCTTGAGGGCGAGTATTTTTTTGTAACGACTCCCTTCTTAAGGAGCTGCTATCTATGTATATGATGCGCGGGGCAACGGTGCTGACTTGGAATCAGTATACTCCCCAGATCGCCGCTGATGTCTTTATCGCCAGTGGGGCGCGTTTAATGGGGCAGCTTACTATTGGGTCGTTGGCGAATATTTGGTTTAATACCGTTATTCGCGGCGATGTGAATTATATTCAAATTGGCGAGAAGACCAATATTCAAGATAATACGACGGTCCATGTGGACTCACGAAAGTACCCTACTATTATTGGCCGCGAAGTAACCATCGGCCATAATGCCATTATCCATGCTTGTACCATCGGTGATGGGGCACTGATTGGGATGGGAGCCATCATTCTCGACGGGGCGGTTATTCCCGAACAATCGTTAGTCGCGGCAGGCTCCCTGGTTTCTCCAGGGAAGACTTTTCCGCCCCGGATGATGATCAAAGGCCAGCCGGCAGTGGCCGTGCGTCCGCTGACTGAAGCCGAACTTGTGGCTCTTGCTCGCTCTGCCAGCCATTATGTGCAGCTTAGCCAATCCTATTATCCCCTCTGTCCGGCCCCTCTCGCGGAGGCTTAGGCCCCGAAAAGCGAATTTTTAGTATTCCCCACTGGCAAAAAAAAATATTTTTGCTATTTTAAGTTCTTTCATCGCCGAAGTGGTGAAATTGGTATACACGCTAGATTCAGAGTCTAGTCCAGGTTACTGGGTAGGGGTTCAAGTCCCCTCTTCGGCACCATTGCTTATAAGAGCTCATAAAATAGAGAGCATACCTGCCGTGAAGGCCATTACTTTCCCCATTATCACGATTGATTAGCCCTTGCTGCGTTCATTACCGCAAGCAAGGGGCCAGAATAGCCTTCCTTAGGAAGCCTTACGGGCCTAAAATTACTTTATCTAAAAACTAAAGAGATCTTATATGCAACAATTTGTACTTTATTGCCACAAGCGGGGCATTGCCTTAATTCCGCTTTGTTTGATTATTCTCGCCTGCGGTCTGTGGACCGAGATGGAAATCTTGGTGCCAAGTCTACCAGATATGAAGCATTTTTTTGGGTTGAGTGACGCCCAGATTCAACAGCTGCTGACCGCGAATTTCCTCGGTTTTTTCTTGGGGGTGCTGGTTTCTGGACCCCTGTGCGATAGCATCGGCCGCAAGCCCATGGTGGTTTGGGGTGGGGCCCTTTATCTGCTCAGCTGTGGGGTCTGTGCCCTCGCGGGCGATTTTTCGGTTCTGCTCGCAGCCCGTTTTGTCCAAGGCATAGCAATGACCGGACCGAGCTTAGCCGGTGGGGTGCTGCTATTTGAGCATACTTCTGGGGAAAGGCAGATCTTTTGGATGGCTTTAGCCAATTCCATGGTTACCTGTGCTATGGCAGCATCGCCAATCGTTGGCTCGTGGATCAACGGCACTTGGGGCTTTCATGGCAATCTGTGGTGTATTCTGCTGGTGGGGGCCCTGGGGATTATTCCGGCAGTGCTGTGGGTTCCTGAAACCCTAGGCGAGGAGAATCGCAAGTCTCTTCAGCTTGCTGAGCTGGCCTCAGGCTACTGGAGCTTATCCACTGACCGTCGCTATATGCTGATGACTCTGCCGATCTGTGCTCTGGCTGCCAGCTATTATATTTACGTGGGTATCAGCTCCCTCTATATGGTTGAGCATCTGGGTATTGAACCCAGCTTGTTTGCTCGCTATCAGGGACCTATCGTCGGCTGTTTTTCCCTCGTTTCCTTAGGGGCTAGCCGTTTACTGAAGAGCTTTGGTCTTGTGCGCAGTCTTGTCTTGAGTTTTGTGGTTATGATGCTGGGCTGTCTACCCCTGCTCGCCCTCAGTGTTTTGGGCGAGGAGAGCGCTCTGGCCACAACCCTTTGTATGATGCTGATCGTCGGGGGGATGGCGCCAATATGCGCTCTCCTGTATCCTTACGCTTTGAACCACTTGGATCAGGATCTGCAAGGCAAAGCCCAAGCCTTGCTCCAAGCATTTAGGTTGTTGCTCGCTTCCTGCGGAACTGTCCTGCTTGGCTTGGTTTACACGGGGCCGTTTCTGCCGGTTGCGATTTTGCTTTTGTTCAGCATTCTCTTTAGCTGTGCTTGTATCTGGCGGGGGAGGAGCTTGGTTGCAAAGGCCGGGGTTTGACGATATAACCCAACAGAAATTCCATGGGAATTAGTACACATTTAATGAGAGTTGCTATGAGCTGCAATTTTTTCTGGAACCCGAAGAGAAGCCTCGACCTGGTGCTCCTTGCCCCGCTGTTTTTTGTGGGCTGTGTTACCCCGGTGCAAATCGACGAGCATGATTTTGCCTCCATCCACCGTTCCGCGGGCTCCGGGGGAGAAAAAAGTAGTGTCGAAGCTTCGGGTGAGGAGTCAGCACCTGTGGTGGTAAAACTTAGGGATGAGCAGCTCCAAGAGTTTATCAATGATACTGCTAATCTTGCTTCTCCTTGGGGCAGCCGTGAGGATGAAACCTACCAGAAGCTAGCTAGCTATGAAACGCGAACAAAGCTCGAAGAAGCAGCCCTGGTGGTGGGGCTGCTTGGTCAGTATCGCCAACAACATCAGGGGAATCTTGCAGGCCACGCGCTTCGTTTGAGAACAATGGCGGAGGAAAAAGGCCTTAATCTCGCAACGGCTTTTGCTCATAATAGTTACCTGAAGACCTACGAGATTTTTGCGCTCTGTTTGCAGGTGCTCAAATCAGCACAGAGCGAAGATCCTGATTATATTCAGAGAATTGAAACTTCCCTACGCACCTTGCTCAATCGCTGGAAGAAACTTGGCATCGAAGCGAGCAGCGAGCAAAGCGCTTTGATCTCTGGTGAAGCAAGTCCTGCACAGCCTACTGGCTTGGACAATGCTGTAAATAGCGAGGGCGCTCCCTTGCCAGATAAAGCGACGGCTCCAAGTGCGGAGCTTCCCTCAGCAGCGGTAGTACCTCAGCCGCAGCTGCCTGGTGATGCTGCTCCCGTCCCCGTTCCCCTTCCTGGAGATACTCCTGCACCAAGTACTGGTAATGAAGGGGTGTTTACAGGAGATGAGGCGGAGCTGCGCAGTATTCAAGCCTTGCTGGATCAGGGGAGTTATCAAGAGGCCTTAAGTCGCTTGGCTCAGTTTAAAGGTGATAGTCCTTTTTATCCTGCGGCCCAGGAAAAAGCGCGCAATGCCAAAAATCTAGCAGTTCAAGATCTGCGAAGAAAAGCGGCAACTTCCTTCCAAAATTCTCTGCCGGTAAGCGATAGCAAAGCTAAGGTGGTCTACCTTACTGAGGCTCAGAACTATCTCGAACAAGCCTTGAATCTCTATCCCGATGCCGAGCAAATCGAAACGGTTAAACAAAATCTGCAGGTGATTAAAAAGAGTCTTGGGCAACTAAAGCAGTAACTCCCTAAGGCAACGAGTAAAAATCCACGAGTACTTGCCGGGCAATCTCATCGCTGGCATCAGCAAACATATAATCTAAACTTTCCTGACTGCGGATAAAGCGGAGTTCCTTAGGGATCTTCTCATTCCAAGCGCCCCGCCCGGCTTGGGCAAAGTAGCGCTTATTCAATAGGCAGCGTTTAGAGCGTAAATCCCAAATTTCTACGGCAACCGTAAGCCCTAAGGAATGAGAGACGCTAAAGCGTTCGGCAGTTTTTAAATCTTCAAAGGAATACGGTTTGCTTAGATCGTCACTGTCCGGTTCAGCAAATGATAAGCGTTTCTTCTCTGGAATACGCCGTTCGTCGCCATCAGCAATTGTCGCTTCCAGCAAATGGGTTTTTAAGTAAACATCTGCTTGAGAGGGTTCGCGTAGCGCAATTTTACCTGATTTAATAATCTCCCGCTGGAGACTTTCCCAGAGGAGGGCATGGGGAATGATTCGACGGCTTGTATCGTAAATACCGGCAATGGCGATAGATCGCACATTGGTTGGCGGATGGAAGTCTAGGTTGGAAAAAGAATAAGTGCAGGCGGCCAGACCCGGCAAGAGGATTCCTAGGGGGCTTAATAAACCCCGTAGAAACGATACTATTTTCTGGCGGTTGAATGATTCTCTAAGAAAAACACAACTCATCATTTATCCTTAATCAAGATAGCGTAAAATACATTCTGATCCTGATCCTCTTAAAAATGTACTGAGCCGATGAGAATATGTTTTATATTTCATCCAGGCACCAGGTAAAGAAGGATTTTACGGTAGAAGGGGCATGACCATGATGGATTTAGTTCCGGTGCTGGTAGACGGCGCCGTTGTCTTAAACCTGCATAACCACTGCTCGTCCCGCTCCGAGAGCTGCGAGTTTTGTAGCCAATTGGTTCTTTACACCCATAATTGGCTCAAAACCGTCGAAATGGAGTACGTCGTCTTCGACCTTTTAGACGAAAAATCCATTTGCCCGACTTTTTTGGACGAACTATTGCAATTGCGTAAACGCCTCAAATTCCCTTTTTTATTTTCGGGGGTAATGGAGCAATCACGCCGACATATTGAGCGCTTTAACTACCAGGATCATTATCCTCTCTTTGTTTCCCCCGAAGATGCGATTCGCGCCTTGCGTATTCAGCATCCCGGTATAACGGAAAGCTCAAACCGCAGCAGTATTAATTTCGGGATTTCGGTGTTGCACTCGTGGAAATCCTTGTATGAGCAAAATAAAGCTGTAACCACTGAAGCTTACGATTTACGTATGTCCCGAGACTAGAAGCCGAAGCCCCTCATAAATACGATCGCTGTGTTGGCAGGCTGGCTTCTCGTAACAACGCCCTTGACGCTCAGATCTGGCTTCGTCTAGACTCGCCCCTTTGCCACTCATAAGAGCTATCACCATGTTTACCCTTCTTGCCAGCGATGGCCATGCTCGCCGCGGCCGGCTTACTCTCGCTCACGGTGTTGTTGAAACCCCTATTTTTATGCCGGTGGGGACGGTGGGCTCAGTTAAGACCTTAGTGCCGCAAGAATTACATACGGCCAAAGCCCAAATTATCCTTGGTAATACCTACCATTTGTTTTTACGCCCTGGTCTCGAGGTGCTATCCGCAGCAGGTGGCTTGCACCAGTTTATCGCCTGGGATAAGCCTATCCTTACCGATAGTGGGGGGTTTCAGATATTTAGTTTAGGCAAACTTAATAAGCTCAGCGAAGAGGGGGCCTCATTTGCGAGTCACCTCGACGGTACTAAGTTTATGCTTACCCCCGAAAAAGCAGTGCAGATCCAAGAAATTCTTGGCAGCGATATTCATATGGTTCTCGACGAATGTACGCCCTGGCCAGCCGATGAGAAAACGGCCCGTACCTCCATGGAACGGAGTATGCGCTGGGCGGCTCGCTGCCGGCAGAGCAAAACTCGCCCCGAACTTGCTCAATTTGGTATCGTCCAAGGGGGGGAATATCCGCATTTGCGGCGCGCTTCGGTTGCTGCTCTCCGAGAAATCGGTTTTGATGGTTATGCCATCGGGGGGCTCTCGGTGGGCGAGCCCAAAAACATCATGGGCGAAGTTATTGAAGTCTGCGGCGAAGTGCTTCCCCGAGATCAACCCCGTTATTTGATGGGAGTAGGGACCCCCCTTGATTTAATCGAGGGAGTTGCTAAGGGCATCGATATGTTTGATTGCGTTATGCCAACCCGCAATGGTCGCAATGGCACAGCCTTTACCTCCCAGGGTAAAATCACCATCAAAAACGCGCAATTTAAGCTCGATCAAGACCCCCTCGATCCCCTCTGCCCTTGCTATACCTGTACTACCCATAGTCGTTCTTATTTGCGTCATCTTTGGCATGCTAACGAATTGGTGGTGCAACGTTTGCTTTCCCTGCACAACGTTACCTTTTATCTCTCTCATATGCAGGCTATTCGCGACGCTATCGGAGCAGGGACCTTTGCTCGCTTGCTGAAGGAGCAACGGGCTTTATGGGAGCCGGGTAAGGGTAAACTCCAGGCCTAGGGTTGATAGCCATAGAGAACGTTCTGGGCGGTAAGATAATAGAGTCCGTCCCCAATAAGCTGGGGAGGGCCGGAGATGATCCCTTCTACTGAGTCCATCCACAAATACTGACCACTGCTGGTCAGTGCAGATATTCTGCCGGTACTACTGCTGCTAAAAATAGTATTTTTCGTCACCGTCACGGAAGTGATAGTGCCACCGAGATCTTGTTGCCAGAGTTTTTGGCCATTATCAGGATTATAGGAAACCACCGAACCGTTAAAGGTTCCTGCCAGCAACAGACCATCGCCAAGACTAAGCGCAGTAATTCCCTCGCTATGTACCGCCTTCTCCCAGCAGGAGCTTCCCTGCCTCGCCCCTCCAACATAAAGACAGGCGAGTACGCCATCACTTCTAGCGATCAGCAGCCGCTCATCACTGAGCAGGGACAAAGGTGCTACCACATCACGGAAGCGCGAGGGAGCAGGATCAGGATTGAGGCGCTGATGCTCTTTGCCCGAAGAGAGATCGAGGCCGAGGACCTCACCACTGGCGAGGCCTACCAAGACGATTTCCTTATGGACGAGAGGCGCCGCCCCGCTGCGAATCGTGAGAAAATCCGGTGAACCGCCGTCAAAAAGCCACTGGGTTACACCGCTTTCGTAAGCCAAACTGTACACCGACTGGGAGGCGGTCACCACCAAGAGGCGCTGGCCTTCGACGCGGAATTCTCGGCTGGGAGCACTATCGAGGCGGGTCGACCAGAGGGAGGTGCCACTGAGCAAATCAAGCTTATGGACACTACCATCGCGACAGCCAAGCATTACCGAATTTTCGTGTATAGTGGGCCTTGCACTGAGGCCGCCGGGGCTTTTGAAAAACCACCGCGGTGTTCGCCTGCTAAAGCTGAGTCCGACGACCCATTCCTGATTATACGCCATCACCAGGGTGTCCTGAGCGAAGGCCGGGGGAGGTCCAAGGAGAGTGCCAAGGGATTTTTGGCGATCATTCTCGGGATTGATAGACCAGCTGCCCAGCTTGTTCGGCCGTTCCCGGGTAAAAAACCTGAGCCCCTGAGGATCTTGGCTGAGCATTTCCCCTGGATGGGTGAAGGCCCAAGCCAAAGATGCCTTGCTCAGACAAATAAGCAAAAAGCACTGCCTGGCAAAACCGCTAGATATCTTAAAGGAAGAAATATCCATGGAAGACTCCGCTAAAGACAAATACAGGGGATTGAGAGGGGTTGGCCTAGGCCTTAGAGAAGGTTGTAGGCCTTGGCCTTGCCAGCTTCAAAGGAGGTATTGTGCTCGTTAATGAGCTTATGAAAGATTTCCCTGGCCTCAGTTTTTTTCTCGCTGAGCAATAAGAGGCGTCCCTTGATTAGCAGAGCGCGGGGCATCATACCTTCATCAGCAGTTTTGACAAGCTGTTCGGCTTCGCTCAGCCCTTCTTCGAATTTACCCAACTCTTCGAGCAGTCCAATATAGATGGCGCGTACCTGCATATCATAGAAATACGAGCCCTTTGCCAGGGGTAGCATTTCCTTAAGCAACTCTGCGGCCTGACTGTACTGCTGGTGTCCCATATCGATAGTGGCTACTTGCAAGGCTGCTCGCCAGCCTTCATTGCTGGTTTTATGGCCGAGATAATAGGCAAGGTATTTTTCTCGGCTTGCTTCATGCTTAGGTTTTAACGCTTCGATTTGAGCCTCAAAGGTTTTCTTTTCAGCCTCGAGCTTAGTGCGTTCCTCGGGGCTGAGCTTGATCTTAAGGGCATCCTTTTTGTCGTCTTGAGCTTCGGCGGGATCGAGCTTTTGATCGATCTCTGCCACCTTGGGATGAATGTCTTGCTGGAGCTTTGCTGCTGCTTCGCTTTCTTCATTAAACTGAAAATCAACCGCCGCAAGCTTTTGGCGACGCTGATCAGCGCGCAAAGCGCTCACGTAGTTCCAGGCAAAATATCCAGCGCAGACCACCGCTGCTGCTGCTATAAAACCAGCTGCTTTCAGCTTGTGTTTTTCAACCCAGGTAAAATAGCTCAAAGCCTTTATCTGAAAGGAGTCGGGGCGTTTTAATTGCTGGAGAAACTTCTTATTCGATGTCATGAAAACCCTCAATTACAAGAGACCTTGCTTAACCAGGCGCTATTAACCCCCAATAGTACCCATAAGACAAGGAGATAAGCAAATAGTAACTACTGAGAAAGACTGCGGCAATAAAGAGGAAGGGTCACTTGTCTTTAAAAGAGTAGCTATGCTAAAGAGGAAATCTATGAACGAATTAAAATATCTCCAAAAAATTAAAAATCTGCATCGTTTGAATCCCCACGTGATTGTTGGTCCAGGCGATGACGCCGCCGTGGTGACCTTCGATGGCCCACTGCAGTGGTTGATCACTTCTGATATGTTGGTTGAGGGAGTGCATTTCACCGGCGAAGCCACCCCCCCTGAACTTATTGGCCGCAAACTCATGGCCGTAAATTTAAGCGATATCGCTGCTATGGCAGGTGTTCCCGCAATTGCCACCGTTTCTTTGGCTATACCCCGAGGGACCTCCGATACCTACGTGTATCAGTTGAGTAAGGGGATCGAGGATCTCGCTCACAAATTTGGCGTGGCCATTGTGGGCGGTGATACCAATGGCACTTCGGGGCCTTTGACCCTGAGTATGACCCTGCTTGGTAGGGCTACAGCCAAGGGGCCGGTTATGCGCAGTACGGCTCAAAAAGGCGATGCCATCCTGGTCACCGGACGTTTGGGGGGAAGCCGTGCTGGTAAGCACCTGCATTTTACCCCGCGAGTAGAGGAGGCGCTGTATCTTCATCAGCACTATTCCTTAACCTCGCTGATCGACGTGAGCGATGGGCTTGCTTCTGATCTTCGCCGTTTGACCGAGGATAGGGGCTTAGGCGCGGCTTTGCTCAAGGCTAAAATTCCCCTTGCCGAAGCTCTTGGACAGGGCAGCGATAAGTTACGCCACGCCCTAACAGATGGCGAGGATTTTGAGCTGCTTTTTACCCTGGATCCCCTCGAGGCTGAGGCTCTTTTGCATGAGCAGGCCCTGGTGGACTGTCCCCTTACTCGCATCGGAACGGTTATCGAAACCCCCGGCTTGTTTTGGCTGGCTAAAGACCAGTATCTCGAAGCAATTAGCTGGAAGGGGTATGTGCACGGATAGGGGCTATGCTGAGCATCAGCTCATCATCCTGTCTATTTTTACCCGTAAAATATTTTTTAATGGTAGGTTTCCTGCTACAATAGTGCTAGAGAGACCTTTTATTATTCATAGCCATTCGTCTGTCACACAGCGAATTGTAAATAGTACATATCGCAGTCTTTCTCTGTTCTGAGTAACAGCCGAACTCGACTGCCCTCAACCCTCCTTTTTAGGTATTTTAGGTAACATATAGTGAACATTGATAAATTTATTCAAAGCAAGGGATTTTATCTGCTGCCTATTGGCGGCTGCCGTGAATTTGGCATGAATTCAACGGCAATCATCTATAACTCTCGCCTCTGGTTGGTGGATGTGGGGCTGATGTTCCCTGAGCCTCGCCAGTTAGGGATCTCGGCTCAGATTCCCAAGATCGATGATTTTGTTAAACACTTCCCTGATGGCGTGGAAGCTTACTTGATCACCCATGGTCACGAAGACCATATTGGGGCGCTTCCTTATATCTACCGTCAGTTTCCGGCACCAATTTATTGTAGTCCGTGGACAGCGGCATTGATTACCCGCAAATTCGCTGCTCAAGGAATCAGCACTAAAGCTCTCAAGATCGTTAAAATTGGCCAGACCATTAAGACTAAGGATCTAAAGGTTCAATATATCGGGGTAAACCACTCGATTCCTGATGCCTGTTCGCTCTTTATTACCTGCCCCGATGCTGCGGTTTTCCATACGGGGGATTTTAAGATCGATCCCCAGTGCAGCGCTTCGGCGCCCATCGATCGCAAGCTGCTGCAAAAAATTGGTGATCGTGGCGTTGATCTGCTCATTGCTGACAGTACCAATGCTCACAGTAAGGGGCCGAGCCCTAGTGAAAGTTCGGTGGTGGGTCCGTTGACCAATCATCTGCAAAATGCCCCCGGCAAGGTGTTTATTACCACCTTTGCCAGCCATTTTGGTAGACTTAAGACTGTGGCTCAGGTCTGTGCTCAGCTTAATAAAAAGCTGGTGATCGTTGGCCGGGGTATGCAAACCACCCTGGAAATAGCCGCGGAGCTGGGAAGATTTAACATACCGAAGAACCTCTTGGTGGAAGATCGCCAAGCTCATCATTATCCAGCAAACAAGTTGGTGGTTTTGGTCAGTGGTTCCCAAGCCGAATCGCGAGCCGCTTTGACCCGCATTGTGGCTGGCGAGCATCGTTTCCTCAAGATTCAACCTGATGACCGGGTGGTCTTTTCCTCTCGGATTATTCCCGGTAACGAACGAGCGATTTTCGGCTTGTGCGATGCCTTGCGCCAACAAGGGGCCTCTATTGTCTCTACTCGAGATGATCCGGCCATTCATGTGAGTGGTCACGCCTACGAAGGTGATTTGATCCAGATGTTGAGTCTCTTACGGCCAAAATTTTATTTGCCGGTCCACGGGACCTATTCCCATCTCGAAGCTAACGCGATGCTGAGCAAGCTTTGTAACTACACCAACAAGACCACCACGGTGATCTCCAACGGCGATTTTCTCGCCTTGCGTGGCGGTAAAATCAGCTGCAAGGGGCAACTTCCCCTCGAGCAGCTGTATGTGGATAGTGAGTCGTCAGTGCCGATGAGCAGGGAAACTCTGCAGCAGCGCCTGCGCATTGGTGAACTTGGTGGGGTAGTGCTTAGTGGGGTCTATTCTCGTCGTCATAAACGCTTTATCCACGGCCCTGATTTTGCTCTCCAGGGATTGGAATTTCCGGGCAGCCTTGCTACGGAAGTGGTCTTGCAAAAATGCCAGACCCAGTTGCAGGAACAGCTCAAATCATGGACCAAGAGCCGTCCCTTTGATGCAGAAACCTTGTCGGAGCAAGGGCGATTGCTGGTCAGTCAGTTTATGTACTTAGCGCTGCGCAAAAAACCGGTGGTTATCTCTAAATTTTATGTTTTAGGATAATCAGCAAAAAAAGTGAACTCTCTCGCAAAATAAGTTACCCTATCAATAGATATTTCCCTTTGCCGAAGCAGTCAAATTCTCTGGGCCTATCCCAATTTTTGGATAGGCCCTCTATCAGCTTTGCTGTGCTGCGTTGTATCCTACCTACCTGCTCAGTGAGTTGCGAAGGAGTGCAAGATGCCGAAAGTGGCATTTGTGGTGCAACGATACGGTAGCGAAGTAATTGGTGGCGCAGAGACCCATGCTCGATTAGTTGCAGAGTACTTGCATCACCAGCAGGGTTGGGATGTAACTATCTACACCACCACCGCCCTCGATTACGAGACCTGGAAAAACCACTATCCGAGCGGAGTCTGCGCCGTCAATGGGGTGGAGGTGCTGCGCTTTCCCTGTGGGTTTCCGCGTTTTGTCATGCTGTTCAAAATATACAGCCGTTTGGTGAGTCCCTTGCTACGCTTTACGGCAGGCTCCTTAGGCAAGAACCCTCTGGCGCGCTGGGCCCTTGAGTTCCTCGAGTTTCTCTGGTTTATGCTGCAGGGACCGTATTCACCCCGTCTGGTAGCAGCGATCGAGTACGACAAAGACCAATTTGAAAAGATATTTTTCTTCACCTATCTTTACTACCCCACTATCTATGGGTTTGCGCACTGCGCCGAGAAAGCAGTGCTGATTCCCACTGCTCATGATGAGTACCCGCTTTTTTTCCCCAAGAGCAAAAAAATTCTCAGTGATGCGGCGATTTTATTGGTCAATACCGAGGAAGAAGAGAATCTTATCAAAAGCGTGATTAGAGGTAAGAAAAACAAGATTCTGAAGGTGGGAGTTGGGGTTGAGGTCCCCTACGCGAGGAAATTTACTATTGCCAATGCTGACCCGAGTCCAGCTCCCCCCTACCCTTATTTGCTGTATCTAGGGCGAGTAAGCAAGGGCAAGGGAGTACACGAACTTATTCAGGAATTTATTAAATACCGTGAGCGCAGTGTTCATTCTAGTTTGCAGTTGTTGATTGCTGGTGCTTCGGAGCAGCAATTTCAAATACCCGAGCATCCTGCAATTCACTACCTCGGGCCAGTGTCCGAGGAGCACAAAGTTACTCTGGTTCGCAATGCCCTTGCTCTGGTTAATCCTTCCACCAAAGAAAGCCTCTCGTTGATCGTGCTTGAGGCCTTGGCCATGCAAACGCCCATTATCGTCAATGGCAGCTGCAAGGTGTTGAGTTCTTATCAACGCTATGCAAGTACGGTGCTCCCCTACCTCTCTGCCCGGGAGTTCTCTGCCCACCTTGATACGGTTCAGCGTAACTACGGTACTTCTAGCTGGCAACTACAGCTCAAAAAATCCCAAACCTGGGTGCTGAAGCACTATTCGTGGGATAAAGTATATCGCAGCTATCAGCGGGCCCTTTCCTATCAAGGTAAAATGCAACGCCTTCCTGTCCCTGTGTTGCTTCCCAAAAATCCGGCCCCCAACAATTTTGTACGCTCCCTGTGAGTTTTAAGGCATAAACCTATGAACTAACTCATTGACCGCAAGGAAAGGGGTACCGTGAATATTCATGAATATCAGGCTAAAAAACTCTTTGCTGACCATGGCATTACAGTGGCTCGTGGCTTTGTCGCCGCGACTGCTGAGGAGGCCGCGGAGGCTTTTAACAAACTAGGTCTTGGACGCGCCGTGGTAAAGGCCCAGATCCATGCAGGGGGACGAGGTAAAGCTGGAGGAGTCAAGCTGGTCAGTAGTGCGGAGGAATGTGCGGAGTTAGCAGGCAAGCTGCTCGGTTCTACCCTGGTGACTCATCAAACTGGGCCTGGAGGCAATACAGTGCCCCTGGTCTACGTCGAAGCAGCCAGTAGTATCAGTCGAGAGTATTATCTGGCGATGCTGGTAAATCGCGAGTCAGCGGCCATTTCGCTGATTTTTTCTACCCAAGGGGGAGTGGATATCGAAGAGCTGGCCAAGACCAGTCCCGAAAAAATTACCACCCTCACCATCGACCCCACGGTTGGTCTTAAGCCATTTCATCTTCGCAAGCTAAGCTTTGCCCAAGGTCTCAGCGATGTAGGAGAAGTAAAGCAACTAGGGAGCTTGCTCGGCAAGCTTTATCAGCTGTTTCTTACCCTTGATTTCTCTATGTTAGAGATCAATCCGCTGATCGTGACTGATCAGGGCGAAATTATGCCCTTAGATGGAAAAATGATCTTCGATGATAATAGCTTGTTTCGTCATCCCGAGATCGTGGCCTTACGCGATAACAGCCAGGAAGATTCCCGTGAAGTAGAAGCCACTTCCTATGGGCTGAACTACATTGGCCTCGAGGGCAATATCGGTTGCATGGTCAATGGTGCTGGTCTGGCTATGGCGACGATGGATATCATCAAGCACTGCGGTGGCCGCCCCGCAAACTTTCTCGATGTGGGGGGTGGTGCGACAGAAGATATGGTGCGCAAAGCATTTCGGATTATTTTGGCTGATGAAAACGTCCAGGGAATCTTCGTCAATATTTTCGGTGGTATTATGCGCTGCGAGGTCATTGCCCGGGGGATAATTGCGGTTTGCCAAGAAATGGGGATCACCGTCCCCTTGGTGGCCCGCCTGGAAGGAACCAATATGCAGGAAGGACGTAAGCTGCTCGAAACTTCGGGTTTAAAAATCTATCCCGCAGAAAATATGGCAAAGGGTGCCGAATTAATTACCAGCTTGGTGCGTAGGTAAGCTGGCTGCCGTGATATTTTTATAAGGAGAAACGCTGTGGCGATTTTAGTAAATGCCCAGACTAGAGTGATCACCCAGGGGATTACCGGTAAGGCCGGACTTTTTCATACGGAACGAAGTCATGAATATGCTCCCCGTTTTGTCGGTGGAGTTAGCCCTGGTAAGGGAGGCAGTACGGTAGCGTCTATGCCGGTATTCAATACGGTCCATGAGGCACGCCAACGTACGGCCTGCAATGCTTCGATGATTTTTGTTCCCCCGCCCTTTGCCGCGGATGCGATTCTCGAAGCGATCGATGCTGGTATCCAGTTGATTGTCTGCATTACCGAGGGTATTCCGGTGTTGGATATGCTGGTGGTCAAACGAGCTTTAGCGCGCTCCAGCAGTCGCTTGATTGGCCCTAATTGCCCGGGAGTCATTACCCCGGGGCAATGCAAAATCGGTATTATGCCCGGCTATATTCATAAGCCGGGTAAAATCGCTATAGTTTCAAAATCAGGTACCTTAACCTACGAAGCGGTGGCCCAAACCACCGCTATTGGCTTGGGTCAATCCACCTGCATCGGCATCGGCGGTGATCCAATTATCGGTACTTCGTTTATCGATATTTTGCCCCTCTTGGAACGGGATCCTGATACTGAAGCAATTGTGATGATAGGAGAAATTGGCGGCGATGCCGAAATTGCCGCAGCAGCTTTTATAAAAGCTGAGGTTCGTAAGCCGGTGTGTGCGTTTATCGCTGGACAAACAGCGCCAAGTGGGAAAAGAATGGGCCATGCCGGTGCCATTATTAGTGATGGTAAGGGGGGAGCGATGGAAAAAATGGCAGCCTTGCAAGAAGCGGGAGTTGCTGTTGCCTCGTCGCCCGCGGAAATCGGCCTTACCCTAGAGCGCCTGTTGCGAGGCAGATTAAGTCGATAGCTCATGCTCGGAATTAGAAAATACCGTGAAATTGCCGTGGATCTATGGCTTGGCTCCCCAGCTTCCTTTGTGGCTGATGCCATCTTAGGGACTGAGGAGCTAGCTCGGATCTCGTCCCTTTGTAACTTTCGTCACCTGGTGCTTGTTCCTGAGGCAGAAGATAGACCGGCAGAGATTTTCAGCGAGCTGCTGCTGCAGCTGGGCAGCCTTTCCGTGGGTGGAAAGCTCCGGCGGGTGACGCTGATCCTTGAGGACAAGCCCCGCTATCAAGCATTTCAAACCGCCTTATTTGCAACTTTTCCTGAGTTATAACGAGTTATACTATGCCAGCATATCAGCAGCATCTTCTTCGTCCCCACACCTACTATGGTACGGGGGGAAGCACCGCTTATTTTTACGCGCCGGCGAGTTTAGCTGAACTCCAGGGAGCTCTTAAGGCTATAGCCAAGAGTGGGCTTCCTGCTTTTATTATGGGTGCGGGGACTAATTCGTTAGTCATGGACGAGGCTTGGCAGGGAGCTGTGGTCAGCTTGGAGAACATGTCCCAGGTAGTGGTCGCAGGGACGATGATTCGAGCTGAAGCTGGGGCCCTCAACCAGCAGGTGGTGGATGCCGCTTTGACTCATAGCTTGAGCGGTCTTGGCTGGATGCATCGTCTTCCCGGACAGCTTGGGGCGACGGTGCGGATGAATGCGCGCTGCTATGGAGGTGAAATCAGTCAGGTAGTGCGAGTTATCCACAGCATCGATTGGCAGGGCAATCTCTTTCGCTATGAAAACGGGCCGGGAGAAACAACGGTTTTTCGTGGCTACAAAGATACCATATTTATGGATAACGGCCAGTTAATCTATGCCGTTGAAATTGCTTTAGAGCGGGGTGAACCACAGGCAATTCAGGAAAAAATGCTTGCTTGTGAGCGTGATCGTGAAAGCCGCCAGCAGTTTCTTCATCCCAGTTGCGGTTGTGTTTTTAAAAACAACTATGCTCCTGAGGTCGCCGTTCCTAGTGGCTTATTGCTCGAACTCGCCGGCGTACGCGGCTTAAGCCAAGGCGCAGCAGCAGTCAGTCCCTACCATTGTAATTTTGTTTATAATACCGGGGCGGCTACGAGTACGGATATTCTTACCCTGAGCTTAGCGATGCGCGAACGGGTATGGTCGGTATTTGGGGTATGGTTAGCATACGAGATGGAAATTTTGGGCAGCATTCCTGCCGAACTCGCAGCCGCTATTAATGAACAACGGGCTCCCCAGTATAACCACCAGCGCTTAGCGGCAGCGCAAAAGCAGTTTGTAAAAAAATAAATCGTAATAACAAGGCGTTGGCGCGAAAGCGGCTGCACCGAGGCGGCTTGCAATTTTTGCAATTTTGCTCCATTAACCCATTAAATTCCCTTGGAATTTAATGGGTTAATGAACTGCCGCTATCCCAAGACTCGGGAGGAATTTTGAAATGATAATCCCATTTTCCGGGGATAATCGCAATTGGTAGACCTCGGGCTTTAGCAAAATCCCTAGCTTCTTTTGCCCATACCTCAGGTGTTCCTTCTTTAATAAATACTCCAACAATAGTGGTTTTTCTCTTGCTTACGCGATTAGTACCTTCAACCAATATTTCATTGTATTTTCCACTAGTTGTGGAAAGAATTTCGAAAGGGCTTTTTAATTTAGCTTTTCTGCTAACATATTTTCCTGTGCTAGCAAAATTATGCTCGCTAGCATGAGTAATATTTGTTCGGGGAGTTTCAAGGACAAAACCTGTAGGAGCGAAGGTTCTCGTTTCCGAAGTGAAGGTTCCGTCAGTTCCGGTCCTTGAGCCTATTATCGAAGTAGCAACTCGCCCCCTTTCTAAGAAAACTTCGGGATCTTGGAAAGCATTCTTTCCTTTAAATAATCCAAATAGTTCTCCTCTCGGTCTAACTGGATCATTAATTACACCATGGATCATAAACATAAAATCATCGTGAGAAAAATTAGCCGGGTCAGAAAAACTCGTTTCCCAATCCTTGGTTTCTTGAGCGTCAAAATGATTTAATAATTTATCTAACTCTTCCGGTTGAGGAGCCTCTTCGAGCTTGTATTTTTTGAGCAAATGAGCGCTGTAATAGCGTGTTTTTATTTGCGGATTTGTAAGATTTTTTTTGAATTCTGCAATAATAAGATCTTTAGTTTTTTGAGATGAACGTTCGTAGAGAAAATCGATAGCGGTTTCTATTTTTTCTCGAACTTTAGAGCCACTTCCCACATGGGCTAGCATGAGCTCGCGAATCACCTGATCTTCCCTCCCGTGGAAATCAGGTGACTCGACCAAAAGATCGATCAGAGTATTTTTTGGTCCAGCATTTGCCTCTACGACTTCTTTGATGCTATTCCCCCCCCGATCTATGGCATTAGCAGCAGTCGGAGGTAGGTATTTTTGCTCTAGATTTAGTTTTTGCTCAGGGAACCTTCTTAAGGCGCTAACAACATCGTCAAGAGTAGCTAATTTAAGGGAAAGAGGTGGGATTATTTTGTCGATAGCATTTTGAGCAGTTGAAATTAAGTCTTTTTGCCGAACAAAAAGCAATGATTTTGGATCTTTAAAATCTTGTTGTTCGAGGATTGCACAAGGACCAAAGCAGGAAGTTCGGTCAAGGATATCTCTAGTTATACTTTGTTCAACAGCTTGAACATCTGCGGAGAGTCTCCGCGTATTGAGGTCTAATAGGGGCTCGTCAGGAGAGTAAGAAGTCACAACTATCGGTGATGGGGATTCCATCAGGCCATCAGAGGAACTGTTTTCTGGACTTAAAGAGACTTCTTGTGTTGTATCTGAAGATCTATCTAAACTTGAGTCTGAGACAGTATTTTTCAGAGATTGTTCTTGAAGATTTCTATCAAATTCAAATAAGGCATGTGATATCTTGGTAGGAGCAACCTTGATTTCTCGGCTAGAAAATTCTGGTCGAATTTTTCCGACTAATGACAATTTAGCAAGAGACAGGTAGTCGGTTATAAAAATTGAGCCATGATTTTGTTCGCCTTGAGATCTTTCTTCTCCTATGAAAATAGCGGGTTTTCCCTGGGAAATACAAAGCACTCCCTGGAAGGAGATTTTTTGTTTTACTTTTGTAAAAGAAATAAACGTTTTAAGCGAGTAGTCAGGGTCAAGCATGAAAACTTGATTGAGCGAATCTTTTGCTATATGATAGCAAGCGTTTAGTTTAACTTTTTCATCTACATCGGTTAATACTCCTTGGGCATCAAAACGAGCTAGAATCACCCCATAATTAGCTGCAGCTTCTTTAAGCAGTGGTGGCAGTGCTATTTTTGGTTGTTCTACGTTAGTTAGTAGGGGAATTTCCTTGGCTGAGTTAATTTGTGTCTGAATATCTGTGGCACCACCTGTGCCAAAAAGAGAGAGAGCTGAAGTCTTCTTATAGGTAATAACAACTACAGAAAGCTTTGATTTTTTGCTGTCGGTACTGTTAGTGATGGGATTACCTAAATCCCTAAAAAGATATGAATATTTTTTACAACTCAACGGAAAAATGATCATCATCATCATTGCGATGAAGGTGATCAAAGAAATGTATTTTTCTCTAAAAAACATTTAGATCGCCTTACGGTTAGCGTACGCGAAGCTATCTTCTGAGTACTGATGAGCTAGTCCCTCAGAAGGTCTCGGTTTTTAGAGGTGAATGTTTAGGAGTATAAGTTGAACGTTGCTGATTGGCGAGTAATGCTTTAATAATTAAGGACTATTTATCATAATTCAAAAGCATTGCAGCACTAAGCAGCGATACAAAATAGAAGCGGGTGTGGAAAGTAACCCGTCTACCAGCGCATAGAGACTACCATATCAGCTTGGGTTGTGTCCCGTCGGTAGTCATAAATTTGATAAAATAATTCACGCACTGAAGGGAGAAAGCTTTGCGAGGGATGCCTGGTAGGTCCATGGCAGCCAGTCACCTGGAGTAGCTTCGACAGC